>JBDTNA010000328.1:0-4122 GCA_039933985.1 Gemmatimonadales bacterium
AAGCTCGTACAAGGTCTCAACGGCGAGCACGGGCGGATTGTCGGTCTTTCTCTTCGCTTCCTGGATGATCACCTCGAGCTCTTTCGACAGCTCCGCCGAATCGATCAGCGAGCTCGAGTACGCATCTGCCTGGATGTCGAGGCCGGCTGCAAAGCCCGACGATGGCAGCACAGTGAAATACGCTGTCGCGTCATAAATCGTGTGAGCATTGAGATATCCGCCACTCGCTTTCGTTTCCTTCGCGATGTCACCGACACCGCGGCGTTCGGTTCCCTTGAAGAACATGTGCTCGAGCACGTGCGCGATTCCGCTGACATCGTCGGCCTCATCGAAGTAGCCGGCTTTCACCTGCGTTACAATCGCGACGACCGGTGCGGATGAATCGCGCCGAACGAGCACCGTCAATCCATTCGGCAGAACGGTTCTGCGAACGGATGCGGGGTCGAGGAACGCTGCCATGTCAGGCGCGGAGGCGGAGGTAGTCACTCAGGCAAGCGAGCGATGGCGCAGTACGTAGATGCCGGCGGCGAAACAGACCGCGCTGTATCCGAGCAGCCACAGCACCGAATTTGTCTCGACCGTTCCTCGCTTCATGATGTCATCGAGGGCCGGGCTGAGCTTGTAGAGCGGAGGCAGGATACTGAGAACCATCCGTCGCCATCCTTCCTGCGACATCCACATCGACTGGAAGATCGCCGAAGCGAGGAACACTGCCGCAAGAATCGGCCAATCGTAGCGGAAAAGACTCGATATGAGAAACGCAATTCCGCCGAAGGAGAGAAAAACGAGCGCGCAATAGGCAAGCGGCTTGATCGGAGAAACCGGCGCGGCGAAGATCCCGAAAATGCCGATCAGCAGCAGCCACACGAGCAGGAATCCGACGAAGAACACAACAAACAGCTGCGCGTAGTACGCGGGAATGCTGACCGGCTTCGAAAAAAGAAAGCGGTAGTATCCCAGCTTCCTGTCGTTCGAGACGATTCCGTTGAGAGCGACGAACGAAGTGATGTAGACGATCTGCGTCAGCACGATCTGAAGCACGGTCATCGCGCGGTCGTGATCGAATGCGCCGCCGTTCACGGCCCTGATCGGACCGATGATCGTAAAGCCGATCGCTAGGCTTATGATGATCAGCGCGATCGCCCGATCGCGTGCGAAGTCCCTGAGCTGCCAGTACGCATAGCGCCGCAGGTTCTGTCCCATCAGTTTTTGTCCCCCACCGCTTCGCGGAACTGCTGCTCGAGAACCGATCGCGCCGGAACTACGCTCGCGAGCATCACACCAGCGCTGATCAGGCCCGCGATCAGTGAGTTCAACTCCGTGAGATTTGCAATTGGAATTTCGAACTCGCCCCCACCTGCGTCGACCGCGCTGGGCACGAGCTCCTTCATCTTCTCTCCACCGGACACGACCGCAAGTCGATATGTACCTGCGGTATCCGTAGTCTGGTCGTATCCAGTCTGGACAAGTCGCTGAAGCCTTCCGCGGTCGATGATCGCGACACGATCGGCCAGACGCTGAAGCTCGTCGAGATTGTGCGACGCAATGATCACCGTTCTTCCCGGACGCCGGAGTCCTTCGACGATTCCGCGAAATCGCTGCGTCCACACCGGGTCGAGCCCGTGTGTCGGCTCGTCGAGAATCATTATCTGCTCATCTCTCAGCAGCGTCTGCGCGAGACCGAGTCGCTGCAGATTCCCTTTTGATAGAGCCTTCACCTTTTTCTGACGATGCTCTTCGATTCCAAGCTGCTCGATCACTGAATTGACGCGCGACTGGACTTCCGCCGGTGCAACTCCAGCGAGCGTCGCAAACCGAACCAGCGCCGATTCAGCGACCCACGTCGGATTGATCGACATCAACTCTGACAGATATCCGATTCCATTCTCCTCGACATACTTTCGCGGAGAAAGTCCGGCGATCGTCACCGATCCGTCCGTCGGCTTCAGGTAGCCGAGCAGAAGCGAGATCAGCGTGCTCTTCCCGGCGCCGTTCGGACCAGCGATCCCGAGAATCTCTCCTTCGGCGACCTGCAATGAAAACTCCTCGACAGCGGTAACCGAGCGGCCGAGGAGTGATCTGTAGATTTTTGTCGCCGACTTGAATTCGATCACAGCGGACGGTTAGGGAGACAGGAGCTCCAGCTCCCGGGACCTGCGCGCGTAATGAAGCGCTGCGCTTCATCGAAGCGATTGAGCCGCGCGAGCGCGCAGCCAAGATAACCCTGCGATGCGTTGTCGTTAGGGTTGTTGCTGAGTGCACGCACGAAGAACCGCCGCGCCAGCTCGTAGTTGCCGGCCGAGAACAGTATCAGGCCCATTTCGCGGAGCGCGATTGCATTGGCCGGCTCGAGGCGGATCGCAGTCTCCAGCTCGCGACGCGCCGTCCCGAGGTCACCCTCTTCGCGTGCCAGTCGCGACAGGAAGACGTGCGGAGTCGCCATGTTCGGATTCTGTCGCGCCACCTCGGAGAACCCGGTGCGCGCGACTTCGCGACGCCCCGATTGCATCGCCGCGACGGCCTCGTTCATCTGCTTTTCCGGATTCGATCGCCGCGAAAACACCATGTAACCGCCGACTAGCGCGACGGCGAGCACGAGCACCGCAACGATGAACCACAGATTGGGGGGAAAGCGGCTCGGCGCAGCGGCGTACGTCGGCTCAGGCGAGATCGGTGCGCCAGGAGGCGGCGATGAATGCGCCGCAGGCTGCGAATAGGCCGGAGGCGTTGGGGGTGGCGAGTATGATGGCGGCGGAGGAGGAGGCGTAGATGGCGCCCATCCCGCCGACGGTGCACTCGAGGCCGGTGCAGAAGGCCGCGAGTAGTCAGGGCCGGGCTGCGACGGAGCTGCGGGCGGCGGAGCTACTGCTGGTGCGGCACCAGCGTCGGCTGCTGCGGCTGCCACGAGGCCGGCCTCGAGTTGCCTGTAACCCTCGCGCGCAACGACAACATCGTTGTCTGTTGCACGATATGTCGTGCGATTTGCACGATCGCGCGCGCCAAGAAACTCGAGAAGAGCGTACGCCTGGCCGAGCGAAATCATCTCCCGCTGGCGCAGCTCTCTGATGAGACCCTGACCGGTGAGCGATGATCCGCCCATCAGCGCACGAAGTGAAGTTTCGGTACCCTGCCAGAGCTCGAGGATATCCGCCGCGCGATCTTCTGGCTCGCGTGAGCGGTCGAGTCTCGCGACGATCGGCTCTGAGGACCTGAGCGCCGTAAGAGCCGATTGCTGGTTGCCGTTCATCTCACTATCCGCAGAAGCCCGGCGTCGGCGCTTCCGCGGATAAAGCTCTCCGCATCTTCCGTGGGTATGAGATAGCCCGTGAGCGAGTAACCGCGGCGTGCCTCGGTCTGCATGAATTCCTTAAGCGAGCCTTCGCCCGCAACACCGCGCGCTTCACTCATTTTTCTCAAAATTTCTTCCCAGGTTCCTTCGATCGAATGGTCTTCGTCGATGGTGATGCAGTGCTCGTCCGGCTCCGCCGACTTCTCTTTGGCGAAATTGTTGAGCAGCGCGCCGAATAACTCGAGCTGACCGCGCGCTTCGCTCTCAGCCGCCTCGGCTGCCTTGGCTTCGATCTCCGCGAGCATCTCGCCGATGTCGTCAGGCTCGCCAGCAAGCTCGGCCAGGCGTTCTTCCCACGGCTTCAGCTCGGGGTCACTGTCACGCAAACGATAGACCATCTTCTTCAACTCTATCAGCCGCCAGATACCCAGCTCGTCCCAGTGGTCATCGGGGGCCGATCTATCCAGATGGTACAGGGCCGCCTCGTAGTCTCCCCGGTCGTAAAAAATGTTTCCGAGGTAGATCCGGGCTTCCGTGTGATCTTCGTCGATCTTGAGGGCGTTGCGCAGCGTCGCGATCGCGGCATCATCGTCGCCAAGGCGATGCTGGGCGTATCCGATGCACGACACCGCCTCGGCTGAGTCCGGCGACTGGCGCGCTGCTGTCTCGAAGTATTCGCGTGACTCTTCGATCAGCCCTTCGCGGAAAAGCGCGCGGCCGATCTGAAGCATGAGCTCGATATCGTCTTCATAGCCGAGCTCGAGCGTGCGCCTGAAGCTTCTGAGCGCCGCTGCCTGTTGACCGAATTTGAGAAGAGTCTCGCCGAGGCCCGC
>JBDTNA010000329.1:0-4086 GCA_039933985.1 Gemmatimonadales bacterium
AGATGAGAGTTGAATCGCGCGGGCGCGCCCGCGCGCTGCAGGCCCTGTATGCATGGGATCTTCGCGCAGGCGAAGACCTGACGAAAGTTGCGGTGAAAGTCTGGGATGATCTCGCAGTGAGTCCTGAAGAGCGAAAGTTTGCCGGCGGAATTGTGCGAACAGTCGCCGCAAACCACGCCGAGCTGGACGAAGGACTCATGGCCGTGACAGACAACTGGCGCCTCGAGAGACTCGGTGCGATCGAGCGCTCGGTTCTTCGTCTGGGCGCAGCCGAGCTGCGGCGAGGTGAAGCGCCGTCCCGTGTTGTGATTCAGGAGGCGGTGCGTCTCGCGGAGAGATTCGGGACGGCGGCGAGCGCGCGATTCGTCAACGGAGTTCTCGATGCCTACGCCCGGCGGGCCGGCGTGCTCTAGTGCGGATCCTCGTCGTCAACTGGAATGACCGCGAGAATCCGCACGGCGGAGGCGCCGAGATTCATCTGCATGAGATATTCGGTCGGGTCGCAGCTCAAGGCCACCGGGTAGATCTTCTAACCAGCGGATGGAGCGGCGCGCCGGCGCGGGCGTTTCTCGACGGCATCGACGTGCATCGCGTCGGCACGCGGTATTCGTTTCAGTTCGGCGCTCGCCGGTACTTTCGCGAGCGACTGTTTGCTCAGGGGTACGATGTTCTCATCGAGGATCTCAACAAGATTCCGTTGTACACCCCGCGATGGGGACCCCAGGTCGTAGGGCTCGTGCATCACCTTTTTGGAACGACGATCTTTCGCGAAGCCCCTGCTCCAATGGCAGCGGCGGTCTGGCTGGCCGAGCGCGGGATTCCTTTTGCTTACAAGGGAATTCCGTTTGAGGCCGTGAGTGAAAGCACTGCCGACGATCTTGCGGCGCGCGGCATTCCTCGAAAGTCGGTTCGCGTGATTCACAATGGCATCGACTCCGAATTCTTCACCCCGTCGCCGGGATCGCGGTCACCAAAACCGTTGTTCGCATACGTCGGACGGCTCAAGCGCTACAAAGGGGTCGATCTCATTCTTCAGGCGTTTGCCGCTCTCGATGCGCTGGACGCACGGCTCGAGATCGCCGGCGCGGGGGATTACCGGGATCACCTTCAGTCGCTTTCGAACGCGCTGGGCATTTCCGATCGCGTTCGGTTTCTCGGGTTCATTTCGGCTGAAGAAAAGCGCGACCTTTTGAGAAAGTCGTGGGCCAGCGTTTTTGCTTCGCCGAAAGAAGGCTGGGGTCTCACGAATCTCGAGGCCGCCGCCTGCGGAACTCCCGTCATCGCGAGCGATTCGCCTGGACTCCGGGAATCGCTTATCGATGGGCAAACGGGCGTTCTCGTCCCTCACGGTGATGTAGTGGCCCTCACCCGGGCCATGAAGCAGATCGCAAGCTCCAGTGACCGCGTCGAAACCATGGGAAACGCGGGCAGGCGTTTTGCCGAGCGTTTCACGTGGGAGAATTCGGCGGAAAAAACCATCTCGCACCTGCAGGAAGTGGTGCACCGAGGCAATTAGAAGTGGAAATAATCTTTCACACACATCACGCAGCAATCTCCGAGCGCATGCGCAAGCGCTCCGAAGCAGCCGTTCGTCGAACCTCACTCAGGCTCGCGCGCGCGGTTGACGCCATCATTCGCTTTGAGCAAGATGGACCCGTGAAGCGTGTCGAAATCGTGCTCCATGCGCCCCGCCAGCGGAATCTCGTGGCGAGAGGTGAAGGGAAGTATTTCGGGCCTGCCCTCGCCGGTGCCCTTGATAAGCTCACCAATCAGATCGGCAGGATGCGCGCTGCAAAGCGAACGGCCCGGCGCGCAACTGTTTCGGCGAGGAAGGTGGCTACAGCTTGAGCCGAACACTTTCGGTAAAACAATTTCTGGAGCGCGCCGGGGAGTCGCTAAGCCTTCACGATATCGGTGGCGGGCACGGGCTCGACACGCTTATCCCCAACTCCGACATATCGAGTCCGGGCCTCGCGCTCGCCGGCTACATCGATCGCTTCGTCGCAGAACGGCTTCAGGTGCTGGGAGAGACGGAGATCAAGTATCTCGGGTCGCTTTCGGCCGGTGAGCGCGAGCGCATCCTGGCGAGTTTTTTCAGCTTTCAGATGCCGGCGGTCATTGTCACGAAGAATCAGGAGCCGCCGTCAGGACTTCAGGAAGCGGCGGCCCGTGCCGAGGTACCTCTTCTTCGCACCACACTCAAGACCGCTGAGTTTTACCGGCGCATCAAACCGGTGCTCGAAGGCGAGTTCGCGCAGACGACGACTCTGCATGGATCGCTCGCCGATGTATTCGGCGTGGGACTTTTCTTCACCGGGCAGAGCGGAATTGGAAAATCGGAGTGTGTCCTCGACCTGGTCGAGCGCGGGCATCGCCTGGTCGCCGACGATCTGGTAATGACGACGCGGCGCGGCAATGACGTCCTCATTGGAAAAGGACACGAGCTTCAGCGCCATCATATGGAGATTCGCGGTGTAGGATTGATCGACATTCCGTCGATCTTTGGAATTCGCGCGGTACGCCAGCAGAAGCGCATCGAGGTCGTCGTTAACCTCGAGGAGTGGGATCAGAACGCAGTTGTCGATCGTACGGGCCTCGACACCCAGACGCGAAACATTCTTGGCGTCGAGATACCGTCGATCACTGTTCCCCTCAATCCGGGTAAGAACATCACCGTCATAGCGGAAGTGATCGCATTGAACCACCTGCTTCGGTATTCAGGAATCAATCCAGCCGAAGTCTTCAATCAGCGGCTGATTGGTCGAATGAGGCAGGCCGCCGCGGGCAACGTCAGGGAGTACCTGCAGGAAGATGACGAGTAGCAGCAGCGAGTCAGAGTCGGCCGATTCACATCCTCGTCCGCGCGCGATTGTCGCGGGGCACGGAACGTTTCCGGAAGGCATCATCACCGCAGTCAATCAGATATCGGGATGTGGTGACGTGTTTCTCCCGATTTCAAACAGTGGATTGAGCGGCTCCGACATCGAGTCCACGCTACGCGAAGCGTCTGCCGATATCCGCGTGTTCTTCACTGATCTTCCCGGCGGCAGTGCAACCCTGGCTGTACGACGGCTCATGCGGACCGACTCGAGAATCGTGCTCGTTACCGGCGCCAATCTCGCGACGCTGCTCGAGTTCGTATTTCAGCCGGACACAGACCCCTGTGAGGCGGCAAAGAAATCGGCGGAGAAGGGACGCGCCGCGATCGTCGCGTACGGGGGCGAATAGTGCCGATTGCGCTAACCCGAATCGACGATCGCCTGATTCACGGGCAGGTCGTGGTCGGATGGGGACAGCCGCTGAACATCGGATTCGTCGTCCTCGTTGACGAAAACGTCGCGTGCTGCGACTGGGAGCAGGACCTGTACCGGATGGGCGTGCCGCCCGAGATGCAGATCATATTCGCCGATGTTGCAACCGCGATTCGTGACTACCAGGGCTACGCGTCCGATCCACGCCGCGGCATCATCGTGGTGCCGGACATCGCAACGATGAAGCGGCTGGTCGATGGCATCCCGAATATCAAGGATGTCAACGTCGGCGGAATTCATCATCGCGCCGGCCGCATTCAGAAGCTGCGATACGTGTTTCTCGCTCCCGACGAAGAGCTCGAGCTTCGATCGATTGCCGACAAGGGAGTGCGTGTTACCGCACAGGACGTCCCGGCGGCGAGAGTAGTGCCCGTAGCGGAAATTCTGGGACCGCCTCCGGCCGAGATAAAATCGGCGTGACGATCATCGACCTGCTGCCGATCGCGCTCCTTGGTGCGCTGCTCGGCATGGACGTCGTGACGTTCCCGCAGGCGATGTTCTCGCGGCCGATCGTGGCCGCGACAGTTGCAGGTGCGTTCATCGGCAATGCGCCCGCGGGCCTCGTTATGGGTGCCGTGCTCGAGCTGCTTGCGCTCGAGATGCTCCCGTTCGGTGCGTCGCGATATCCGGAGTGGGGGTCGGCAAGCGTTGTTGGTGGAGCGCTCTACGCGGCGCAGCCGGGAGATCCGGCCGGCGCACTGGCAGCGAGCCTGCTCGCCGCGTTAATCACTGCCATGCTCAGCGGAAAAAGCATGGTCTGGCTGCGGCGATTCAA
>JBDTNA010000330.1:0-4061 GCA_039933985.1 Gemmatimonadales bacterium
CGCGATAGCGCGAATCTTCAAGAATGGCTACGAGGTGTCGCGCACGCCACGGAAGCCAACGTCGCCGAAAACACGGTGACCTTCGGGAGATGAACCGATGGGAATGAGCTCCACAAACGCTGCCGGTCGCAAGGCAGGAGTGCTTTACCTGCTGACGCTGATCCTCGCGCCGTTCAATCACATCTACATTGCCGGTCGCTTCATCGTTCCCGGTGATGCGGCAGCAACGGCGCGCAACATCCGCGCTGACGAATTGTTGTACCGCGTCGGTGTCCTGAGCGGACTCGCTTCTGAAATCGTCTTCCTGTTCCTGGCGCTGAGTCTGTATGGCCTGCTCAAGGACGTAGACAGGAAGAACGCGAGGCTCATGCTCACGCTTGTTGCGGTTGGTGTCGCGTTCGGCCTCGTCAATCTGCTCAATCAAAGTGCGCCGTTGATTCTGCTGAACGGAAGCGATTTCGCGTCAGCGTTCACCGGTCCACAGGTCGATGCGCTGGCGTCGGCGTTTCTCCGATTGCGCACCAGTGGGGTTTACATCGCCATGGCGTTCTGGGCGCTATGGCTATTCCCCTTCGGCGCACTCGTCATCAAGTCCGGATTCTTTCCGAAATTGCTCGGCATCCTCCTGATCATCGGAGGCTTTGCATATCTCGCTGTGTCGGCGACCGCCATCCTGCTGCCAGCGCAACGACAGATGGTCGAGCAGGTCACGCTCCCATTCTATGCCGTCGGTGAGCTGTCGATGATCATCTGGCTCCTCGTAAAGGGAGCCAACCCGCTATCAACTGATGCGGCGCGTCTCTCTCCAAATACCTGACGCACCGATCCCTCTCTTTTCATTCATCCAACAACCATGCAGCTACCCATTCGTACCCTCAGCAAAATGCTTCCAGCGCTGATTGCGTTCGCGTCATCCGCGCCGGCTCAGTCGGTCGATCACGCAAGACAGCTGTTCGAAGAAGCCAAATACGCCGAAGCGAAGAGTGTGCTGTCTACGCTTCAGAAGACCGACGATGGGAGCGCCGCTGTCTCATACTACCTCGGCCGCATCGCGATGATCGACAATGACGGCAATAAGGCAGTTCGTCATTTCGAACGCGCCGTCCAGCTCGAGGAAACCAGCGCGCTGTATCATTTCTGGCTTGGAAGTGCGATTCGCGATGTGACGCCGCATGTGAGCAAGTTCAGAATGCCTTTCAACGCGCGGCGCATGAAGAAGGAATGGGAGCGAGCCGTTCAGCTCGATCCAAATCAGATCGATGCGCGGTATGGTCTCGTACAGTTCTACTCAATGGCCCCCGGGGTCATGGGTGGCAGCATTGACAAGGCGCGAGCACAGGCTGCAGAGATCGCGAAGCGCAACGAGATGCGTGGGGCGATCGCGCGTGGTCTGATCGCCGAGCAGCAGAAGAATGTTGCGGCTCAGGAGGCGGCGTACCGACAAGCCATCGTCGCAGCGCCCGACAGCGCGCCGGGATATTTCCAGCTCGGCAACGTCTACGCCGTGAACGGGAAAGCGGACGAAGCATTCGCGACGCTCGACCAGTACGTAAAACGGCAACCCGGGGATCGCTGGGCGATGTATGAGGCAGGACGTTTTGCCGGCACGACTGGCGAGCAGCTCGACCGCGGCGAGAGTGCGCTGAAGCAGTTTCTCGCTGTCCCACCCGTCGATGCAAACGCGGTCTATGTCGGTGGGGCGCACTACTGGCTCGGCCGAATAGCCGAGAGGCGCGGGTCGAAGAGTGCGGCTCGGGCGCAATATGAGGCGGCGCTGAAGATCAATCCAGGAAGTCAGTTGTCCAGGCGTGCATTGGACGCTTTGAAGTAACTCCTACAAAAAACATTCATGACACGTACAACGAACGCCCGAATCGCCGGCGTCACCTACCTGCTCTACATCGTAATCGGCGTGACCAATCTGATGTTGGGCGGCGCAACCAGCGCGACAGGGATTGGTCCGAAGCTCGCGCTCATCGCGCAGCACGCGTCGCAAGTGCGGATAGAGGCGCTGCTGTCGGTTCTGACTGGTTTCATCGCAATCACTCTGGGTGTCGCGCTCTATGGTCTTACGCGCGATGAGGATCATGAGCTCGCGGTAATTGGGCTCGCCTGCCGTGTCTGCGAAGGATTCATCGGAGTCTTCCCGCTCGCTACGCTTGGATTGCTCTGGCTCGCGACTGCATCAGCCGGAGCGAATGTACCGGGTGTCGAGGGCGCTCACACATTGGCGGCGTTTCTGGTGAAGATGAGAGGGTGGCAGGTCATCACCGCCGCGACTCTGTTCGCGGTTGGTAGCTCGATTTTCTCGTGTCTTTTCCTTCGCGGCCGGATGATTCCCCGTTCTCTGGCCTGGCTCGGTGTCGCCGCGTCCGTTCTGCTCGTGGTGCTTCTTCCGATACAGCTGATCGGTGTTCTGCGCGGCCCGATTGTTCAGCTGATGTGGCTGCCGATGGCCCTCTTTGAAATACCGCTTGGTTTCTGGCTTATCATTAAGGGCGCTGCAAGTAGAGTGGTGACTAAGTGAACGAAAGCGTTACCCGCGTCGAGTTTCTTCCAAAATCGGCAAGTAACAACTATGCCGGTCAGAAGGTTGCGCTCTTCATCTTCGGCTTCCTCCTGGCTGTCAAGACCGCGATAAGCTTCGGCTCCATCTTCAACGGTCACGCGGCAGCCAGCTCGGCGGATGGAATTCCTCTCGACACGTATGGGCCCGCGGGTGCGCAAACCGTGCTGTCACTGTTTGGCCTGGTGGGAGTCGCCAATCTCGTGATCTGTTTGATCGGAATCGCGGTGCTCATTCGATATCGCAGTTTGGTTCCGTTCATGTTCGGAATTCTTCTGCTTTATCAGGTGAGCAGATACGCAGTTCTGTACTTTCTGCCTGTAGCCCGGACCGGGGCGCCGCCGGGATCCGCGATCAATCTCGGCATTCTGGCGTTAATGGTCGTTGGTCTGGCAGTATCGATGTGGCCCAGAAGGCAGTGTTGACGGTGCGTACGAGCACATCTGCAAGTCTGGAATACAGCCGGTCTGACTCTTTATGCGTCCCGTGTCATTTCACATTCGGAGCCAACGATGAAACGCTCGTCTCGCGAACAGCTGATGTTGGTACTCTCGACCTTCTTTGCGATTGCGCCGTTCGGGTTTGGCGTGCTTCGCTACCTGTCTCGTGCTGAATCGACCGGTCTATGGATGGCGATCGCTTCGGCAGCAGGTGCGGTGATCGTTCGAGTGGTCGCTAACGCGCGAGGCGTGCGCGGTTCGACGGTGGCGGTGGTAATGTCGACTCTTGCCATTTCAACCATACTTGCGGGGGCTGCGGGAATTCTTCTGGGTTCGTCCGCTGTTGGTGTCTGGATGGTGGCATTCGTCATCGGACTTTGCTGGATGGCGGCCTCTGTGTTCGCCGCGCTGTCGCAGCCCGCGAGCACCCTCTAGTCGGTGGTCTAATGGACTTCGACCTGGAGCAAGGGACTGCGGTTCTCGAACGCACTCCGCGCGTGTTGCGCGAGATGCTCTCCGAACTCGAGCCGGCGTGGACCGACGCTACCGAGGGTCCGGAGACATGGAGTCCATATGACATCGTCGGCCATCTCATACATGGTGAGCGCACTGATTGGATTCCGCGTGCGCGGATAATTCTTGCGCAGGGGGCGAATCGTCGCTTCACCCCGTACGATCGCTTCGCGCAGTTTCGCGATAGTGACGGGAAGTCGTTAGCTGATTTGCTCGACGAGTTCTCTCGGTTGCGTGCGGAGAACATCGAGACGCTTTGGCGATGGCAGTTGACCGATGCGCAGCTCGCGTTGCCAGGCGATCACCCGGAACTGGACGCAGTCGATCTCCGACAACTGCTCGCGGCGTGGGTTGTCCATGACCTCGGTCACATCGCGCAGATTGCGCGAGTGATGGCGAAGCAATACAAGCAAGCCATCGGTCCCTGGGCGGCGTATCTGCCGATTGTCGATCGCTGAGTTTGGGGTCAGAGTCATTTGATCGAGGGTTCAAGGGGGTCAGAGTCATTTGAACGCGGGATCAAGGGATCAAGGGGTCAGAGC
>JBDTNA010000331.1:0-4050 GCA_039933985.1 Gemmatimonadales bacterium
TTTTTTTTTAAAAACCTCTAAGCGGTTTCTCTAGTGGCCGTCGCGTTTGTTTCTTTTCTGTGGCTTCTGTGGTGAGCTTTTGTCCCTTTATCTCGGGTAAGCCGGCTCCGGCACATCCCAGGTTGTCGTCTCGCCCAGTTTGAAAGTGCCAGCGATCTGAACAACCTTCCGCGCGGCGGCTGAAAGCGAGCTCGCCGCCGCGGCGATCTGATCGATGTTGCCGCTCTGCTCATCACTCGCGGCTGCGACCTGATGAACCGCCGAGGCGAAGCCTTGTGTGCCCAAAGCGAGCGCATCGAGACGACGCGTCATGTCGACAATCAGACGACCTGATTCCTCGACCGCGGACTCGATTGCCCCACTCCACTTCTCGGCGTCGATAACTCCTTGCTCGACCTGCAGGAACGACTGGCGCCCATGATGTGTCGCGTCGTTCACGGACTGCAGCGTCGACAACGTGCGTGCGGCCGATTCCCTCGACCGATGCACCCGCTCTCCCATCGCCCTCGCGAGCAGATCCGTCCGCTCGGCCGCTTCGGCCGAGTCGGCGGCGAGGCGACGGACTTCGTCGGCGACGACGCCAAAGCCTTCGCCCTGTTCGCCGGCGCGCGCCGCTTCCATGGCTGCGTTCAACGCGAGGAGCTTGGACTGGCGGGAGATCTTCTGGACAAGGGTCAGGAAGGCGCGAATCTCGTCGACGGCCGTTCCGAGGGCATCGATCGACTCGGCGCTGGCGCTCGCGTCGAAGGTCAGCATCTCGAGGGCGCGTGAGCTTTCGTCCAGCCGGGCGCGGTTCTCCTGCGCGAGGCTTCGGAGACGGCGCTCTCGGCGGAGGCCTTCCTGAGCTCGTCCGCGGAGTGATGCGGAGACCACTTCGAGCTTCGCGGCATCGGCCGCGATTTCGTGGATTGTACGCGCCATTACCTTGGATTCGTGGCTCAATGCGCTTGAAGTGGCGGCAGTCTGCTGCGCTGCTGCCGCCATATTCTCGGAGGCAGTGTTTATCTGCGATGCCAGATTTGTCGTATCGCGGGCGGAAGAGCGCATCGTTCCCGCCAGGCGTCGAAGGGCCACGATGATACCCAATGTCGCCCGGCTCAGCCGACCGACCTCATTATTCGCCGTCGATGGAACGAATGGGACTGCCAGCTCCCCGTTCGCGACCGACTCGGAAACGCGAGCGAGGTCCGCGATCGGAGCGGCAACATGCGCATTGACGAGCTTGAGAACGAGAGCGGAGGCGACGAACAACAATCCCGCCACCCACACAGCACCAATCACGATCGTCCACCGAACGTCGGATGAGGCGAGAAAAGCCCTCTGAACATCGGGCGAAAGCAAATGGAACAGGCGGTATGCCATCCAGCCGATCGCGACATGAACCGCGGAGATCGAGAAGATGATTACGAACGCTGCCTGACGCTGAAGGAAACCGATCAGCGGCGACATGAGTCCGTCGGATTTTATCTCGACGATCGGAATCCCGTCCCACGACTGCGTGAGCTCCGGGTCGGTGTCGTGAACCTGCAGCGAGGGTCCCATCGGGGATAGCTGATGCATGGCGGATGAAAGTGAGGAACGGTGACGCTACTTTGTAACCATGAGCAATTCCGTTAATCCCACCCCTGTCGAGGAAACCCCGGGGTACGACCCCTCGGCTATCGAGCAGAAATGGCAGGAGAGCTGGAAAGAGGCGAAGACGAACGTCACTGATGTCGCCAACGCTCCTGACCCGTTTTACGCCCTCATGATGTTCCCCTATCCGTCCGCCGAAGGGCTGCATGTCGGCAACCTTTTCGCGTTCGTTGGGAACGACATCTATGGACGATTCCAGAGGCTTCAGGGGCACAACGTTTTCGAGCCCCTGGGCTATGACGCGTTCGGGATCCACTCCGAGAATTATGCTCTGAAGGTCGGCAAACATCCGATGGACCTGATTCCGCAAAACATCGCGAACTTCAGGCGCCAGCTGGAGCGTGCCGGATTGATGGTAGACTGGACGCATTCGCTGTCCACGACGGATCCCGACTACTACCGGTGGACGCAGTGGGTTTTCCTCCAGCTGCTGAAGCAGGGACTCGCTTACAAAAAGCAGGCGGCCGTCAACTGGTGTCCTAGCTGTAAGACAGTCCTCGCGAACGAGCAGGTCATCGGCGGCGCTTGCGAGCGGTGCGACACGCCCGTCGAGCAGCGGTTTCTCAGCCAGTGGTTCTTTCGAATCAGTGACTACTCGGCGCGTTTGCTCTCCAATCTCGACAAGCTCGACTGGTCGGAGACAACGAAGACTGCGCAGCGAAACTGGATCGGAAGATCGGAAGGCGCCGAGCTCACGTTCGCCGTGGCCGGGAAGAGCAACGAGTCGATCCGCGTTTTCACGACGCGGCCGGACACGGTGTTCGGCGCGACCTATCTCGTCATGGCGCCGGAGCATCCGCTCGTTCCAGCGCTGACTAATTCGCTCTACAAGAGCGCGGTCGATCAGTATCTCACGCGAAGCGCGAAACAGGACGTTGTTGCGCGAAAGTCCAACACCGAGAAAACCGGCGTCTTTACCGGCGCGCATGCGATCAATCCGGCGACCGGAAAAAATATTCCGATCTGGATCTCCGATTACGTGCTGATGGAGTACGGCACCGGCGCGATCATGGCTGTGCCGGGGCACGACGAGCGCGATTTCGAGTTCGCGCAGGTGTTCGGCCTGCCGATCGTACGTGTTGTCGTCGGCGAAGGTGAAGATCCTTCGACACAGCTCACGGAAGCGTTTACGGAGAACGAGCGCGGAATCATCGTCAACTCCGGGGAGTTTGACGGAACGACTGTCGCGACTGCAAAGCGCGACATCGTCACGATGCTCGAGCAGAAAGGGGCGGGAAAGCCAGTCGTGAACTACCGGTTGCATGATTGGTGCATTTCACGGCAGCGCTATTGGGGTCCACCGATTCCGATCATCTACTGCGATGATCACGGCGCCGTGCCTGTTCCTGAAAAAGACCTGCCCGTCGTTCTTCCGTATGTCGATGACTTCAAGCCGGATGATTCGGGCATATCACCGCTTGCGCGTCACGAGGATTGGTATCGCGTTCCGTGTCCCGAGTGCGGGAAGATGTCGCGCCGGGAGACGGACGTGTCGGATACGTTCCTCGACAGTGCGTGGTATTTCCTGCGTTATCCGAGCGTCGGCATCGATGAAGTTGCGTTCGACGCAGCAATCACGAAGAAGTGGCTGCCGGTTGATAGTTACATCGGCGGAAACGAGCACGCGGTGTTGCACCTGCTTTACTCGCGCTTCATCACGATGGTTCTGAGTGACATGGGTATCATCGATTTCGAGGAGCCGTTCACGCGCTTCCGCGCGCATGGCCTGATCATCAGGAACGGCGCGAAGATGTCCAAGTCGAAAGGCAACGTCGTCATTCCCGATCACTACATCGAGAAGTGGGGAGCGGATGCGTTCCGGACTTATCTCATGTTCCTCGGTCCATTCGAGGAAGGTGGGGATTTCCGCGACGCGAGCATCTCTGGCGTGAAGCGATTCCTGGATCGTCTCTGGGCGTCGGTGGCGGTCGCGTGCGATTCGGCGACGCCCGATCGACCGGCTGATGAAGATGTGATGCGCAAGCTGCATCAGACGATTCAGAAAGTCGGCGACGACATTCCGAAGCTCAGCTACAACACCGCGGTCGCCGCGATGATGGAGTACATGAACGCACTCCGTCGTGGAGAGCGAACGCCTTCACGCGCTGAGGTCGAGCCGCTCGTTCAGCTTGTGTCGCCGTTCGCGCCGCATATCGCTGAAGAGCTGTGGGAGAAGATGGGGAAAACCGGCAGCGTGTTCGATGCGCGGTGGCCATCGTATGACCCTGGTTTGATCGCCGCCGATAAGATCGATCTCGTCGTGCAGATCAATGGGAAGACACGCGGTAAGCTGTCAGTTGCGCGCGACATTGGTCAGGACGATGCGGTGGTTGCGGCACTCGCCGAGGACTCGATGGCGAAGTTCCTGAGTGGTGAACCGAAGAAGATCATCTTCGTTCCGGGGAGACTGCTGAA
>JBDTNA010000332.1:0-4039 GCA_039933985.1 Gemmatimonadales bacterium
TGCGAGACCTGAGTGATGTATTCCTCCCACTCCTGCCTCTTTGCCGTGAGGAAGTTCGACGTGATGTGCTCGCCCAGTGCTTCCTTGATCACCGCGTCCTTCTCGAGCTCGTTGCATGCCTCCTCGAGATTGTGCGGCAGATCGTCGATCCGGAGGCGCCGCTTCTCGCGATGCGACATCTCCCAGATGTTCGTGTTCACCGGCTCCCGCGCATCCGTCTTGTTCGAAACTCCGTCAAGGCCCGCGGCGAGCTGCACCGCCAGCGCCAGATACGGGTTCGCCGCAGGATCAGGAATGCGAAGCTCGCACCTCGTTCCAAGTCCGCGACGATCGGGAATGCGGATCATCGGCGTGCGATTGCGCATGGACCACGCGACGTTTACCGGAGCTTCATAACCCGGCACGAGTCGCTTGTACGAGTTAACGAGTGGGTTCGTAATAGCGCAGAATCCACGCGCGTGATTCAGCAGTCCGCCGATGTAGTTGAGAGCGGTCGTTGAAAGCTCCCACTTCGCGTTCTTGTCCCAGAACGCGTTCTCCTTTCCGCGGAAAAGCGACTGGTGCGTGTGCATGCCGCTTCCATTCTGTCCGAACACAGGCTTCGGCATGAACGACGCCATCAGCCCGAACTGCTGCGCGACATGGCGTACGATGAAGCGGAACGTCGCGATGTTGTCTGCCGTCTTGAGCGCGTCCGCATAGCGGAAATCGATCTCATGCTGACCGTGCGCAACTTCGTGGTGAGCTGCCTCGACTTCAAAGCCCATCTGCTCCAGGACGTCGACGATCGCCCGACGCGCATCCTCTCCCAGATCCACCGGAGCGAGATCGAAGTAAGCGCCGACATCGTGAGTCATCGTCGTCGCCTCTCCATTTGGACCCGTCTTGAACATGAAGAACTCGGCTTCCATTCCCGCGTTCATCGTCGAGAATCCCATCTCTTTCGCGCGGGCGAGCTGGCGCTTCAGAACTCTGCGCGGATCTCCTTCAAATGCATTTCCGTCAGGCGTGTTGATGTCGCAGATGAGACGGGCGACGCGATTTTCCGGATCACCCCACGGAAAAACCTGGAACGTGCTGAGGTCGGGTGCGAGAAGCATATCCGACTCTTCGATTCGCACGAAGCCTTCGATCGACGATCCGTCGAACATGATGTCGCCATCGAGTGCCTTGGCGAACTGCGACTGCGGAATCTCAACGTTCTTGTTGACGCCGAGAATATCGGTGAACTGCAGGCGAAGAAATCGAACGTTGTTTTTCGACGCGAGGTCGAGAATGTCCTTCTTGCTGGCGCCTGATGTGTCAGGCACAGTCGAGCGGGATTTGGGCGGCACAATGGTCTCGAGGAAGAAAGAACGGCGGCTGGCTTTTGGAAGGATCGAAGCTATCGCGGCCGTGGGGCGGTGTCAAATGAAAAAGTGCATCGCGTGCACGAATTGTGACCAAACTTGGCCGTTTGCCGTGCAGAAACACGTGAGTTGATCACAAAACCATGCAGAAATGCGCGCTACAAGGTGATTTCTCTCAAAACCTCCTCGTATTCGTCTATCATCCTGGGAATCGTGAATTCCTTCTCGACGCGAAGCTTCGACATCGCCGACATCCTGCGGCGCATCTCGGGATCCGACGCCACTTCAACGAGTGCGCCTACGAGAGCGTGTTCGTCATGTGCCGGAATGAGCCTCGCTTCGATTCCATCGCGAACGAGCTCCGGTGTTCCTGACACGCTCGTTGCAACTATCGCCGGTCCCGCGGCCATCGCCTCGAGCACGACATTCGGAGCTCCTTCGACGTGCGACGGCAGAACGAGCAAGTCGAGCGACTTCATCACACTCGCTACGTCTTTCCTGTGGCCGAGCCAGTGCACCCTTGGTGCGTCTTGCAGTATTTCCCGCATTCTCTCTTCCTTTGCGCCTTTTCCACACAAAAGCAGGTGCGCGTTCGGAAGTGCCTTCGCCACAGCTGGCCACGCGCGCGCGAGCTCGATGACTCCCTTTCTTGCTTCGAAGCTTCCAACGTATCCGATGGCAATCGATTCCTTGCCGAGCTCGAGCGATAATGGATCGGCCGACAAGAACGGCCGGGGATCCACACCGTTGTAAATGACTCTCACCTTTTCCGGTGAGAGCCATGCGGCAGATTCCAGGAGCGTTTCGCGCGTTGCATTGGCGTTGGTGATGTGCATCCCTGCGATCACACCATAGAGAAGTCTGAAATGCGGTTTGTTGCCTAGTGGTTGCTGATTTGGATGTCGCACTACGACTGGGATGCGTGTCGCATAAGCAGCAGGTCCCGTTAGCGCTACGTCCTTTCTCGTAAGAGTCAGAACAACTTCAGCTCGAAATTTCCTCAACGCACTAACTGCACGCACGATGGCGCGCGGATTGAAGTCCATGCCGCCGAGAATGGGCTCGAATGGCACGACCGACTTCATCCTTTCCTCGATCATGGTACCGGGACTCCCGAACAACTTGACGTCGTGTCCGCGAGACAGGAATCCACGAGCCAGCATCTCGGTGACGGTATGCACTCCGCCCCATTTCCTCGACGTGTAGCTCAGCACGATACGCATTAGAAATTCCAGCAAAGGTTGTCCTGGTCAGCTCCCAGTCTTCTCTCTCTGTTGCCTTCACACGTTGATTTCCCTTGCTAGTTTGTAGCGCATGACCCAGCCCTCGACTTCCGAAATCATTTGCGCCGCGTGTTCGACACCCGGCACCGGAAGATTCTGCTCAAATTGCGGCGCCTCGCTCGAGCCCGCGATTTGCGCCGGATGCAAGAACAGCATCACTCCGGGAGCTCGTTTCTGCCAGAACTGCGGCCGTCCGACGGGATCGGTCTCTGCGCCGACGACTGAGTCAATCCCAGCTCCGCCGCGATCGGCATCGGCTTCCCTGCCCTGGATAGTTGCTGCGATCGCTCTCGTCGTGCTTCTCGCATTCCTTGCCGGGAACGGTTTCAACTCGCGCCGCGGCAGCACACTCGACGCGCCGCAAAATGCACTTCCTCAGGCGGGCCTGGACGACCGCGGTGCCGGCTCCCCGCCTGAAGGGGCAGTACGCGGTCCCGACATTTCACAGCTTTCACCGCAGGAACGCGCAGATCGCCTGTTCAATCGCGTCATGCTTTTGGCCAGTCAGGGCAAACCCGACAGCGTGCTGTTCTTCGCACCCATGGCAATCAGCGCCTATCAGATGCTGAGCCCCATGAATGCCGACCAGCGCTACGACCTCGGCCGCATTGCCGAGGTGGCCGGCGCGCTGCCGCTTGCCCGGGCGCAGGCGGACACAATCCTGGTCGAAAATCCAAAGCATTTGCTTGGCCTTATCCTGGCCTCGAGGATCGCAGCCCTCGACAAGCGCGCAGCCGACCAGAAGGCATTTGACGCGCGTCTCGTTTCCGCCTATCAGGCTGAGTCAGCACGCAAGCTTCCCGAGTACGACCGACACGGGGATGACATCCAGAACGCTCTCACCGAAGCGCGTCGTTCGCCGGCTGCGGGACAGTGATTTAGACCCGGACGGAGAAAGATTCGACGCGGTTCGGGAAATGCTCTTGACGCGCTCCGGTCGAAGCTGTATTCGCTGTCCACAGAAGGAGTTGCAATACGCGTATCGCCGGACAGGGCACGCGTCGTGCAGCGTGGCCCGCTCGAACGAACGGCGCTGAACAAAGAACATGAAACAGTACAGGGGGAAGGTATGCCGAGCGGTGATGAGACAAGAGAGACGTACAGATTCGCCGATGATGACGACTCTGATAGCGATCTCGGCGGTTTCGGCCGCGGCAAGCGGTCGTATGACGACGACGAGGACGAGGAGAACGGTGGCTGGGCGATAAACGAGGACCACAGCGACCGTCTCTGGGACAGCGCCGACGACATGGATGACGATGACGACGAAGAGGCGACAACCGCTGACGCCGATGATGCCGACGATGACGAGGAAGAAGAAGACATCTTCGGCGGTGGCGCACCTCGCGGACGTCGTGGACGACCGAAAGGATCCACAGCGGCAAATCGTGAGAAGCAGCTTCTCGC
>JBDTNA010000333.1:0-4008 GCA_039933985.1 Gemmatimonadales bacterium
GATAGAAACGCGGATCGATCGTCGTCGAGCTCTCGCGTGATGTGTTGAATGGATCTATCACGCGAAGCGTCACACTCATCTGATCGTTCATCAACTTCTGTCGCGCGGCGATGCTGAATCGAGTTCGGCTGGCATTCCTGCCCTGTTCGACGGTCATCGGCGCCTGATAAGAAAAAAGCGCCTGCAAATCGGTGGTGCTCGAGAAGCGGAATGAAGTATTCGTCCGCGCTGTCCAGCCGAATGTCCTTGCCGAAAGTCCGGGTCCCAGATTCGCCGCGTCGCTCACCTGCCGAAATACGCTTGCACCCGCAAACCCGCTCAACCGGCCACCACTCAGCGCGACGGTTGCATCGGTCCCGTAAGCATCAGTCGTTGCAACGTTCGCAAACGTCCTCGTTGAAACGCCTGCGCCATCGATCGTTCTGAGAGTTCGCACGGCGTCGAGCGTGTGACGATAGAACGGCGTTACCTGAAGCGTCATCCGATCGGCCGAGCGTTGCACTCCAAGCTCGATCGCGCGGATGTATTCGGGCTTGAGATATGGATTCCCGCGAAAGACGTTGAGCGGATCGGCATATCGGAGGGTCGGATCCAGCTGGTCGGTATCGTCGGGTCGCCTGATACGCGTCGAGTAGCTCAGTTTCACCTGGTGTGTATCGTCAACGTTGTATGCGACGAGAGCGCTCGGAAAAAGACTGTTGTAGTTGTTGTTGTAAGTCGCGTTCAGTCCGTTGATGTGAAACTGGGTGGCTGCGCGCTCGGCGCGGACTCCACCTTGAAGCTGCAATTTGCCCGACTGCCCGCTGACCATCGCGTATGCGGCGTTGACTGTCTGATCGTAGTTGAAGTCGCTTATGCGCGTTGTATCGGGCAGATAACTGTTCTGAGCGATATCGAAAATCCGAGTGTCGAGCGTTGTGTGAAAACCTTCCGACGATCCCTTGTATCCCGTCTCGAGACGCGTCGACGTTGACAGCGGCCGGACATAATCGACCTTTGCCGATTTTTCAGTCGGATGCTCCCAGGAGGTCTGCTTCTCGAGCTCCGATGCGCCTATTTGAATTCCTGCCGCTGTCTGTGTGCGCGCTGTGACGCTGCGTGGACCGCCTTCCGCATCGCGGACGTATCGAAGCTCGCTCGAGAGCCGGTGTCCTTTTTCGGCGAATGCATGCTTGTAACCGAGGGTCGATTCGAAGCTCGATTCCTCGCCCGTGGCGGCAGTGAGTCGGTCGCTCAATCCGGTTATTGCGCGCGCGGCGTTCAGGTCGCGAAATAGGAGGAGATAAGACTCAGTTTCCCGGCGTGTGCTGAAGACAACTTCGCTCGAGATCTCGTCCTGTTCGCTGAGCTTGTAGTCTGCGCTCCCGGTCATCGTATGAGCGAGCGGGACCTGCGTGCGTGTGCCGGTTTCCTCGAGATATGTAATCGGGTTCAGATACCTGTTCTCCCGATATATCGCTTCTGTTCGGGGGCGTCGGTCGCGAGTAAAACCGTAACTACCATATAATGAAAGCGGCTCACGCTCATATCCGAGGTTTGCGCCGACCTGCGCCAGGCCGGTCGTTCCACCGGCGACGGTGATTCCTCCGCTCTTTCCCGCATCCGGCTTCTGTTTCAATACGAGGTTGATGATACCCGCGACGCCTTCCGGATCGTCACGTGCCGACGGGTTGGGAACTACTTCAATTCGTTCCACAATGTCTGCCGGCAGCTGCGCCAGGAAGTTGCCGAGCTGCGCCGGTTTCATCGGACTTGGACGGCCATTGATTTGCACAACGACTCCCGAATTGCCGCGAAGACTTACGACATTGTCGATATCGACATCGACTGACGGAACGTTGCGCAGGACATCGAGAGCTGTGCCGCCACGCGTGGTGGGCATGTCGCGCACCACGTAAGTGTTGCGATCGGGTGCGAGCTCGACTTCCTGTCGCTGTCCGGTTACCTCGAGCGATTTCAGCTCGACCGGTGACGCACTGAGAGCGACAATGCCTACGTCGATAATCAGTGACGCCGACGTGATCTCGATTGGGGCCAGTGGTCTGGGCGTGTATCCCAGTGCGCGAATACGAATGTTGTAGCGACCGGCCGGGATGCCCTGAATTCGAAACGTGCCATCGGCGCCTGTGGTCCCTCGAGCGACGGACACCGCTGTGCCGGGCTTTGTTACATCTATTGTCGCGATGCCAATCGGTGTTTTGCCTGTTGCGTTGACTACCCGGCCGGTTATCTCACCGGCAACGGTAGACGAAGTTGACGGGATCGAGGGCGGACTCTGCGCAACGATCGGAGCGCGGGTTGCGAGAAGCATCAGCGTCGCCAGCGCGACAGAGCAAGCATGTACCTTCAACAAATCTCCGATATTTGATATGACTTCCGCCAACCTAACTGGCCAACCTTTCAGCCAGATAACAAATTGGGTGGAGAAACTGCAACAACACTGACGCTCCTCCATCCCTATTACGGTTGATAACGTTGAAATGCTGTCCAGGTAGATGACGGAAACTGGAATCGAGCAACTCAGAATCGGGCCCGACGACGAGCGATACGGCGCAATAGTCGGCAAGCGTTTCAACAGGCGGTTCATTGCGCGTCCTGATTATGTTCGGCAGGTGAGCTCGACTGACGAAGTGATCTCCGCCGTTGAAGAGGCAGTGAGTGAAGGACGCCGGCTGGTCGTAACGAGCGGCGGACACTGTCTCGAAGGCTTTGTGTCGGATCCCGATGCGCGCGTGATCATCGATGTCTCACCGATGAAACGCATCTACTACGATGCACAAGTTCACGCAGTGGCTGTCGAATGCGGCGCGACTGTCGGCGAAACATTCCGCGCGCTCTTCGAGAGATGGGGAGTTGTCATCCCCCTCGGCGAACACCCCGGGATTGGTATGGGCGGACATATCGCCGGCGGTGCTTTCGGTTTTCTCTGCCGCCAGCTCGGACTCGCCGCCGATTACCTCTATGCAGTCGAAGTTGTAACAGTCGATGAGAACGGCCGGGCCAGCAGCGTCGTCGCCACTAGAGATCCTGCTGATCCGAATCACGACCTGTGGTGGGCGCATACCGGCGGCGGCGCAGGCACTTTTGGCGTTGCCACTCGCTTCTGGTTCGGCCTGCACGAGGCAATCGGAGACGATCCATCGACGCTGTTGCCACGCGCTCCGGCATCGATCACGACCTTCAACGCCGAGTGGAGCTGGGATGACATCGATGAGCGGACGTTTCAGCGAATTCTCCGGAATCACGGCGAATGGTCCGAGCGAAACAGCGGCGCCGATTCACCGAACGCTTCACTGTGGACGCTGCTCGAGATTCATCGCAAACAGTTTGGCAAGATCATCGTCCGCGGCGTGAGTACCGCGGGCGCCGCAGCTGAAAACCAGATCGACGACCATCTTGCTGCGCTGAGCGATGGTGCGATCTCTCCCAGCCAGAGAGAGCTGGCGACAATGTCATGGCTCGAGTTTGCCCTGAACCCGATGCCCGACCTGTTCGCCGGGCCGCCGGGTGGAGTCAGCGTAAAGGTGAAGGACGCGCTTCTCAAGAGACGATTGAGCGACCGTCAGATCGGCGTGGCCTACGAGCATCTGACGAGCGCGGATCAGGATGTCATGGGTGGAATGCTTGGACTCGCGACCTATGGCGGCCGGATCAATACGGTGGCGCCAGATGCGACTGCGTCGTCTCAGCGTGAATCAATCCACGATATGGCGTGCACTACCGGCTGGCTTGATCCACGCGAAGAGGAAAAGAACCTGAAGTGGGTACGGGATTTCTATCGTGAGCTCTTCGCGGATACCGGTGGGGTGCCGGTGCCTGGCGACGCGTATGACGGAGCGTTCATCAATCACCCGGATGTGGATCTCGCGGATTCTGCGCTCAACACCTCAGGCGTTCCGTGGCACGCGCTTTATTTCGGGTCGAACTATCCACGTCTGCAACGCATCAAGAAACGGTGGGATCCTTTGAACATTTTTCATCACGCATTATCGGTTCGCGTCTAGTCCA
>JBDTNA010000334.1:0-3991 GCA_039933985.1 Gemmatimonadales bacterium
AGAAGCGCGGCCTCTCGAGCTGTCACATCGGATGATGAAACGCCGCGACTTCCTCAAGGCCAGCGCGCTGGGAAGCGCGGCCGCTTTCATTCCTGAAGTATCTGATGCCCACGAAACGGCGCCCTCGTTGGATCGACTCAACGCGGGCGCCGATTCTTTTGAGCTGGAAGAGGCGACGATCGCCGATCTTCAGCGCGACATGGTTTCCGGCAAGCAGTCCGCGCGTTCGATCGCGCAGGACTACATCGAGAGAATCGAATCACTCGATCGAAAAGGGCCATCGCTGAGATCAGTTCTCGAGATCAATCCGGATGCGATGTCGATTGCGACCGATCTCGATCGGGAGAGAAAGGAACGCGGCGCTCGCGGACCGCTGCATGGAATTCCCGTGTTGATCAAGGACAACATCGATACCGCCGACCGGATGACGACGACGGCGGGATCGTACGCGCTCGAGGGCTCGATCGCACAGCGCGATGCTTTCATTGCGAAACGGCTTCGCGATGCCGGCGCCGTGATTCTCGGAAAGACGAACTTGAGTGAGTGGGCGAATTTCCGGTCGACGCATTCATCGAGTGGATGGAGTGGGCGAGGGGGACAGGCGCGGAATCCCTACGTGCTGGACAGAAATCCTTGCGGCTCGAGCTCCGGTACCGGAGCAGCTATTTCGGCGAACTTCGCGGCGATCGGTGTCGGGACTGAGACTGACGGGTCGATCGTTTGTCCTTCGTCCGCGTGTGGACTCGTAGGAATCAAGCCGACACTGGGGCTCGTGAGTCGGGCTGGAATCATTCCGATCGCGCACAGCCAGGACACGGCTGGACCCATGACACGCACTGTCACCGATGCGGCGATTCTTCTCGGTACTCTCGCTGGAATCGATACGAGAGATCGTGCAACTGCGGCGAGTCGCGGTAATTCGCGGCCGGACTACACGAAATTCCTCGACGTGAATGGATTGAAGGGCGCAAGAATCGGTGTCGCCAGAACGAAGTTCTTCGGTTACAGCGACGTTGCCGACAAGCTTGTGAATGACGCGATAGACCTGATGAAGCGCCTTGCCGCCGTGATCGTTGACCCGGCCAACATCGAGACTGCCGGCAAGTTCGACGACACCGAGTTCGAGGTTCTGCTGTACGAATTCAAGGCTGACCTGAATACGTATCTCGCGTCGCTCGGTCCAAACGCACGAGTCAAGTCCCTTGCCGACATCATCGCATTCAACGAGCGCGAGAAAGCGAAGGAGATGCCGTGGTTCGCGCAGGAGATAATGATCATGGCCCAGAAGAAGGGCCCGCTGACGGAGAAGAAGTACCGCGATGCGCTCGCGCGTAATCTTCGGATGTCGCGAGCTGAAGGAATCGATGCGGTGATGAGGAAGCACCGACTCGATGCGATCGTTGCACCAACGGGAAATCCGCCGTGGCCGACGGATCTGGTGAACGGCGATCACTTCACTGGCGGGAGCTCGACGCCGGCCGCAGTTGCGGGCTATCCGAACATCAATGTGCCCGCGGGATTCGTCGGCGAGCTACCCGTGGGAATTTCATTCTTCGGGCGAGCGTGGTCGGAGCCGAAGCTCATCTCGATCGCTTACTCGTACGAGCAGGCGAGTCATCATCGTCGGGCGCCAAAGTTTCTTCCAACATTCCAGTAGGAATGCGGAACTGAGCAAACAGCAAAACCAACTGCCAACAACAAACGATCGGCACGGATTGATCGTTTGTTGTTGGCAGTTCTGTTCTGTTATTGCAAAGGAGCAGCGTTGGAAATCCACTCGATAGGCCCATCCCTCGACTACTGAACACGGCGGGACGGAGTCGCGAAACACAGTCAAGCACCATGCCACAATCGCTCTCAAAAACTCCCAATAGTGGCACTGAATAAGCATTAGAAATCCTCTGAAAGCTGGCGCGGAAACTACGCGCGACGACTCAAAGGAGAATCCGAGATGCGACACACGATCAGAAATCTTTTCGCGGCGGGCATTGTGATCGGCGCCTGTGCGATTTCCTCACCCGCGGCAGCCCAGGGCAACTCCCACAAGGGCGACAAGGCCGAGGTGAAGGCAGAGAAGAGATACGACAAGGCCGTCGAGAAACGACGCGACCAAGTCGTCAATCACACGACATATCGCCGGCCATACACCCACGCCCGCGTGCTTTGCGCCGACGGAGTATGGGTTACCCGCGTGACCAACTCCTGTATCAATCGCGGTGGGCTCGCAGCGCGACAGGGTAACTACACCACGACGCCGCGTGCATCCGCACGTGCAAGAGAGCGCGCTGCGCTCAATTCAGCTGTACGGCGCAATACCAGCCCATATGCGAACCACACGTCGACGTACGCGATCGCGCGGTGCATGGACGGCCTCTACTGGCATTCTACCGTCCGAACAAATGCCTGCTCTTCGCACGGCGGCGTAGCGCGCTGGCTCTAGCATTGACGAGGCTCTGGCACCAACCCGGTGCCGGAGCATGAGGCAACGCCCAAGCTATTGCAAATCGCATCAACCGTTTGCGAACGGCCTTAACAGAAAAGTGATTCCGCCCTGAAAACCAGCGTAAACCACCTATTTGAGGGCTTGACCGGCTGGAACAGAACAAGCAAAGGGAAGCTCTTCAAAGGGCCGGAATCACGGGAGAATCCGCCATGCGTTCAATATTCAGAAAAGCCATCGGGGCAGCACTGGTACTCGGCGCCTGCGCCTTGGCGTCTCCGCCGGACGCACAGGCCCAGTCCAAAAAGGCAAAGGCGAAGAAGGCCGACGCCGTTGCGCTGGCAAACGCCCACCGGGCGCACGTGAAGCTCCACGAACTTTGTGAAGACGGAGTATGGTCGATCCACGTACCCAATCCCTGCCTGAGTCACGGAGGCAAGGTGGCGCGCGGGACCCGCGCCGCGGCTAAGCTCAAGGACCGTGAAGTACTCGCAGCTGCACGACGAAGTCGCGCCGAAGTGGTGACAGCCTCACCAACAAGCGGCACGCACTGACTTCAGCCCTTTCGGCCGACTGCCCTTGAAGTAAAGTCGGACAGCACGAGAGTTCCGCTCATCGTGGCTCGCGCGTCGAGCTGCGCAGGCCAGTCTTCCGTTCCTTCCCAGAAAACTTTCTTAAGCTGCGCCATCGCTTCGGGATTGCTAGATGCGAGAGTCTGTACACGCTTCGCGAAAGCTTCGTCGAGTGCGGCGACGTCGTCATGAACTTCAGCGTAGAGTCCGTTCCTCTTGCCCCACTTCGCACTGCGCCAATCGGCGTCGATTGCCATGGCGCTGAACGCACCCATTCCAATTTTTTTCTGAATCGGAAGTCCGACGATGAATGGACCGAGTCCAACCGCAAGCTCGCTCAGCTTGAGATCCGCATCTTTCGTCGCGATCGCGTAGTCCGATGCGCTGACGATTCCAACGCCGCCCCCAACTGCTTTGCCGTGAACGCGCGTAACGACAAATTTCGGCGCGCGAATCATCGCCAGGATCAGATTGACGAAGCCCATGAAGAATCGCTTGCCGCCCTCCGCATCCTGAATCGTCTGAAGCTCTGCGAACGAGGCCCCGGCGCAAAAAGGTCCATCCCCCTCGCTCCTGAGGACGATCACTTTCGCGGTCGCGTTCTGCCCCGCCAGCGTCACTTCTGCCGCAAGCGCGGCCAGCAGCGATCCGGGCAGAGAATTGCTCTTCGGATGAGAGAACGTGATTGTCGCGATTCCATCGGAGACTTCCGATTCCACGCGCCCTGATTCGATGCCCGGTGTATTGATATTCGTCACGGCGCGTAAGCTAACTTTTTGACCCTCCGCCCGATACGTTTAGATGGTAGACCGGGGTGTTTTCAGCCCCTGATTTCCAGGAAAGTTCATGGACAAGCAGTCCCCCAAAACGACCGAAGACGAAGCGCTGAACGCGGCATTCGAGGCACGCATCGCGGCTGGCGAAACGATCGAGCCCAAGGACTGGATGCCCGAGCGGTACCGCACGCAGCTCATCCGGA
>JBDTNA010000335.1:0-3982 GCA_039933985.1 Gemmatimonadales bacterium
TTTCCATCATGTGGTCGGCGGCGTGCTCAACGGAATCACGTCGCGTTACGAGCGGACGCTCGGGCGCGCTCTTGCCCATCCATTCTGGGTTATCAGCGGCGGCGCAGCGCTCACCGCGAGCGCGTTTTTCCTCTTCACAAACCTGAAGCAGGAATTCGTGCCGCCTGATGATCGGGGATTCTTTTTTACATTCGTCGTCGCACCCGAAGGCGCGTCGGTCGGCTACACCGACGGGTATCTCAAGGAGCTCGAGGATATCGTCGAGAACACCAAGGATGTGAGGTCGACCTTCTCCGTCATTGGATTCGGAGGTCCGCCAAGCTCCGGATTCCTCGGTACCATCCTCGAGGACTGGGACCAGCGCAAACGCTCGGCACAGGACATCATCGGCGAAGTGCAGCCGAAGTTCTTCGGCGTGCCGGGCGTGTTTGCGTTTGCGATCAACCCGCCTGCGTTCGGTGGATTCGAAGCGCCGGTTCAATTCGTAGTGCAGAACCGTGACTTCGAGGCACTCGTGAGCGGAATGGATTCGCTCACTGCCGCCGCCAGCAAGATTCCCGGCTTGCTCAACGTGGATACGGACCTTCGCGTGACGAAACCGGAGCTTGTCGTGACTCTCGATCGCGACCGCGCGGAAGATCTCGGTGTACCTGCCCGCGATATCGCGCTCACACTTCAAACATTGCTCGGCGGACGAGATGTCAGCCGCTTCACTTCCGAGAACAAGCTGTACGACGTCATCCTGCGCCTCGATCCGCAGGAGCGTGCGACACCGTCGGATATCCAGGGCCTCCAGGTTCGCGGACGAAACGGCGCGCTTGTACCGCTCGACGCGGTGACCAGGGTCGAGGAGCGCATCGGACCTCGCCAGCTGAATCACTTCGATAGAGTGCGCTCGTTTACCCTCTCCGCCAGCATGGCGCCAGGTTTCACGCTTGGCGAAGCGCTGGATCAGCTCAACGCCGTCGCTGCGAAAGTTCTTCCAGCAGGAAGCACAATCGAGCTCGCCGGTGAATCGCGCGAATTCAAGGAGAGCGGAGGCGCGCTCTACTTCGCCTTCGGACTTGCGCTTGTCTTCGTGTTCATGGTACTCGCGGCACAATACGAGTCGCTGCTCCACCCATTTACTGTTTTGCTCGCTGTGCCGCTCGCTGTCACAGGTGCGCTTGCAGCACTATGGATTACGAAGTCAACGCTGAACGTCTACAGTCAGATCGGAATGATTCTTCTGATAGGGCTCGTGTCGAAGAACTCGATCCTGCTCGTCACCTACGCAAATCAGCTTCGGCTCGAAGGACACGACGCGCTCTCGTCCATGCGAGAAGCAGGGCGCATTCGTCTCCGCCCGATTCTCATGACATCAGTTGCGACAATTTTCGGTGCGATGCCAATCGCACTCGGGCTTGGTGCCGGTGCAGGCAGTCGGCGACCTCTCGGATATTCAATCATCGGCGGAATGCTTCTCTCGACAATGCTCACGCTGTTTCTCGTGCCGGCCGTGTTCGTCGTCTTCGAGCGCTTGCGAAAGCATCGCCCGGTTCCGGTTGCATCCGGTGCCACGGATTACCCATCAGCTCCTCCGGCCACAGCATCGGAGAGACGATGATGATTCGAAACCGATCACCGCAGTTGTCACTTGCCGTGCTTATTGTCGCTGGACTGTTTCCGTCGGCAGCATCGGCGCAGACAGCGAGTGATATCCCCGTTGTCACTCTCACCGAGGCACGGCGTCGCTCGGTATCGGTTGATCCAAACTCGGTTGCAGCTCGCAGTCGGATCGAGACGGCGTCATGGGAGAGGCGCGCAGCCACGCTGAGCCTGCTGACTCCGAACCTGAGAGCAACAACCAACTACACTCACTTCTCTGATCCGTTTTTCAACTTCGGGACGGGCGGCATCAGCCCCAACTCGACGAGTGCCACACTCGACGCCAGCTACTCCATCCTGGGCGCCGGCAAGTTCGGTGCTCTGAAAAGCTCCCGCGCTTCTCTCGAGAGTGCCGAAGCCAGAGAGACCGTTGCGCGATACCGCACGGCACTCGAGACCGACGCTGCATACTTCGCCGTGCTTGCTGACCACGAGCTGGCACGCGTTACCGACGATCGCCTCAAACGCGCGGAAGAGGCGCTCGGAATTGCGCGGGTGCGCGTTAGCGCAGGTGAATCACTCTCGTCTGATTCACTTCAGTTGTTGCTGGAAGTCAGCCGCGCACGATTGTCGGTTCTAAGCAGGGATTCGGCTCTCATCGCATCCCGCTATCGACTTGGCCGTCGGATTGGACAGGACGGCCCTGCTGAAGCAGCGCCAATCGATACCACTCTTCCGCCGCAGCTTCCAATCACCCAGGAGCAGGCAATCGCCGAAATGCGGCGGCGAGGTCCTGATGTCGAAGCGGCGCGTGCTGAAGAGAAGAGTGCCAACGCAGATGTCGGGGCTGAGCGTGAACGATACCTTCCGGAAGTCAGTATCGGTGGGACAATCGGGAGATACGACACCGAGCTCTTCCCGTCTGCTCTCAAGAGAAACCAGTACACGATCAGTGTTGGGTTTCCGATCTGGAATGGTGGATCACGCGAGCTGGCAGTCGCTCGTGCTCGTGCGGACCGTGACGTCGCCAGTGCGACACGGGCTGATCTCGAGAGAGGCGCTGCGCAGGTGATGGCGCAGGCGTACCACGGCTATATCACATCGCGAGGAGGAATCGATCTCGCGATGATTGGAGTCTCAGCCGCGACTGAGAACTACCGTGTGCAGAATGCGCGCTATCGCGAGGGCGCAACGACGATCCTCGACCTGCTCGAAGCGCAGGTTTCATTGAGTGAAGCGCAGGCGGCTCTCATTCAGTCGCGGTATTCGTCGCGACTCGCACTGGCACAGATCGAAGCATTGCTTGGACGCCGCATCTTTGAAGTATCGAATACAAATCCGAACGTCCGCTGAGGCGAACACAGTCATGAGCCCAACGCAGAACCTAGAGAGCTGGTGGTCAACGAACCGGAAAATGGTTCTCACGATCGGGGCGGTCGTCGCGATACTTGTTATCGGATGGCTGACCTTGGGCCGCAGCGACAAAAAGGCCGCAGCCGCCGGAGGACCAGGTGCCGGTGGACCTCCTGGCGGAGCGGCAGCAATGCCACCAATGCCTGTAGACGTAGACACTGCCCGTGTTCGGCCGATTGTCGACGCAGTCAGAGCGACAGGCAGAATTGAGGCGGTGCAGGCTGTGGAACTGCGCCCTGACGAGCAGGGTCGCATAACCGCGCTGCTGTTCCGTGAAGGTCAGCTTGTCGGCCGGGGTACACCGCTCGTCCGAATGGATGATGCATTGCTGCGTGCGCAGGCCGAGCGTGCGGATGCGGATCGCGATCTTGCGGGGCAACAGCTTGCGCGTGTCAGGAGGCTTCGCGAACAGAACGCTGCAACACCGGCAGATCTCGAGCGCGTCGAAGCCGCAGCGAGAAGTGCGAATGCAGCATTGTCACTGCTGCAACTTCAAATCGCGCGAAGCGTAGTGCGTGCTCCATTCTCCGGGATCGTAGGACAGCGGTTCGTGAGTGTCGGTGACTATGTCACTACTGCGAGTCCTCTACTCACCCTGCAGACTGTCGATCCGCAGCGAGCTGTGATCGATGTTCCGGAGCGACATGCAACGAGTCTGCATCAGGGACAGAATGTCGAGTTCACTGTTGCTGCTGCGCCCGGACGAACGTTCCTCGCTCGCGTTGACTTCATCGATCCTGTTGTGAAGAGCACGAATCGAACGATCATGGTAAAGGGATTGGCGCCAAACCGTGATCGGATTCTCAAGCCCGGAATGTTTGTCGAAGCGCGCCTTGCAACAGCGACGAGAGCGAATGCGATCGTGATTCCAGAGGACGCTGTGCAACCGCTGCGCACCGCCAACATCGCGTGGGTCGTTGACAAGGGAAAAGCGAGCCGGCGTGTCGTTCAGCTCGGAGTGCGCTCGCAGGGATATGTCGAA
>JBDTNA010000336.1:0-3970 GCA_039933985.1 Gemmatimonadales bacterium
GGACTGCGGGTCATTTGGGCTCTGGCAAAATGTCAAGCTGCCTCATGATTGCCAAGGTATCCATCAGGTTCCAAGTCTCTGCGATCAGTCCGCCCTCGTTGAACCGATGTAAATCCCAGAACGTGGTTTCAATTTGCTTTTGAGTTGGCATGACACCCAACACCGCTTTCGTGTGCGTCGCAGTTGTCACGCTACGCCCCATAACCCAGTTGTCTTCGGCGACTGCGTGTTCAACGACGATCTTGATGTCGGGCCAAGTCTGGTGCGATTCCTCGAAAAATGTCTGTATCGCTTGTCGCCCTTTCGGACTGGGCCTGGACATGATCTGGTGATCTGACGCATAGAAACTGACACACAAATCGATGTCTTTCTCGTTAAAGGCGTCCTTGGCTTTCAGATAGTTCGACTTGTTTCTGTCTGCCCTTGCGGTCGAATCGAGATTTGACATGACGCGCTCCAGTTCGAGAGTTGATTGTGGCGCCATGCACGATGACACCCGGCATCGCCGGATGAGTGGCCTTCGGTCGTCCGCTTAGGCACACGTGACGGTCATCCGCCGAAATGCTTGTCATCTGCGATGCCCAGCAGATAGAGCGCGTTGACGCCAAGGTGCGCCCGCGTCCCGCGCTCCTCGAACGCGCAGACATACCCGTTGCCGTTGGTGTCGAAGGTCGCGACGCCGTCAATCAAATACTGGATCGCGTCGGCCTGCGTGCTGTAGGTCTGGCCAAAAAAGCCCTCGAGCGCCGCCTTGTAGTCGGTCACGCCCAGTGCGTCGAAGCGATCCTTCGTGAGTTGCCACCACGTGCCGGGGACCTCGGCCGTCGAGACCGCGAAGCGTCCGATGAGCTTCGCGTCGGGCGTGCACGCCTGCGGCCCCCGCCCATTTGCCGTCGCGGCGGTGCTCGTGATCACGGGCTCGGCGCGGAGGAAGGCGTCGCCACGAGCGTCCATTGGTGGCGCCAGCGGCGCGTCGGTCGTGCACCCAGCGAGTGTGCAGAGCGTCGCGACAAGGACAGCGGCGGGGATGCGCGCCGCGAGTGCGGGGGACAGGAACGGACGGGCCATGCTTCACCTCGGTGTCGAAGGAGTGTCGAGAATGCGCTGCGCTCATAATACAGGAGTGGCGCAAAGATGCGAATGCTGACGGCAGTGGGAAGCATTGATCAGCGCCGCGCTGCGAGGGCGCGACGCCGGAACCAGCGATTGCCGGCGATGGCACTCCACGCCAGCTCGGCGACGCCGAACGGCCATGCACCTTGAAGGAATCCGTAGACAGATGCAAGAGCGCAGGCGGCAGCGAACGCCAACACAAACCACGGGCTCAGCTCCTCGAAAGCGTACGTCACGAGCATGGCCACAACGGCGAACAAACCGAAAGCAGTAAGCCGATCCACGCATCACGCTCCGTCTAAGTCGAGTTCCGCCCGGATAAATGCTGCTGCGCCCGGTGGTCCGGTTAGTGTGAGCGAAATGCGGCCACCTTGGGGCGCGATATCGAGAGCGAATCGGAGGAAGGGGCAGCAGAGTCGCTCATACGCAATAAACCGCACGACATCGTCGTACGCGGCAGCCAGGAAGGAGAAGTACAGTCCGTCGGGAGTGTCGCGAATCTCAACCGCCGCCTCGGAAGTCAACTGGCGGCTCAATGCATGGTGAGTCGCGCGCTGTTCCGCGGGGATGGCGGCCATATCACACGCGAACGGTACTGACTCAGTCATCGTACATGCAAATTGACGACATTAAACTGGCGCGCATGGTTTTGAACACTACGTCCCGATTCGCAAAACAATTTTGCCGCGCGTGCGCCCACTCTCGGAAAGTCGGTGTGCCTTTTTCACTTCCGTGAGTGGCAACACGGTCGAAACGTGCGCTCTTAGCCGGCCTTCATCAATCAATTCGCTGATCGCGGATAACTCTTTCGCATTTGGCTTGCAGTAGACTCGCACGGCCTTGATGCTAAATTGCCGGGCTTTTTCTTCAGTCGGAAACGCTACTGCCGTCACCAGAGTGCCGCCTTTTTTCAAAGTTTGGAACGCTCTTTCAAAAGTGTCCGCGCCGACCACATCAAAGACGACATCAACGTCTGTGACGACTTCTTCAAACGGCTGCTTTGTGTAATCAACGAATTCGTCCGCGCCCAAATCGCGGACGAATGCTTCGTTGCGACCCGAAGCCATGCCGATCACGAAAGCGCCTTTTTGTTTGGCCAGTTGAACCGCCAGCGAACCCACTCCACCGGACGCGCCGGCTATCAAAACTCGTTGCCCGCGGCTGAGACTGGCCAGATCAAAAAGCGCCTGCCATGCAGTCAACGCGCCCAGCGGGATAGCCGCTGCGTTCTCGAAATCGAGACTTTTCGGTTTGGGCGCCATCTCCCCGATTCTGGCAATTGCATATTCGGCGTAACCGCCAGTGGGGACCATGCCATAAACCGAATCACCCACCATGAAATCCCCGACATCATCGCCAATCTTTTCGATTGTTCCCGCAATCTCGCCACCGAGAAAGATAGGAAGTTTCAGTCCGAGCCTTCCGCCTGCACCGCCGCGAATTTTCCAATCCACTGGATTGACTCCCGCGGCGTGAACTTTTACCAGAACTTCATCCGCCTTCGGCTCTGGACGTTCGACATCCACGTACTCTAAAACGTCCTCATTGCCGTATGCGTTGATGACTATTGCTTTCATTTTCCCCGCATCTCAGCTTCAACCAGTGTGTTAGTCGTCGTGCTGTATCGCCGCGCAAGCATTTTTGCAGTCGGACGCGGACGGATGGCCATTCTGCCTCAACGATACTATAAACGACGCCATCATGTATCTCGCCATCTGGTCGCACGACGAAGTTCCGAAGAATGCCTTCTTGTTTAGCGCCTACGCGCAAAACGGCGGTTCGCGAAACCTCATTAAGTACGTCGGTCACAAACTCCACACGAGTGCACGCAAGTTTTCAAAGGCATGCTCGAGCATCAGGAACTTCGCTTCAGTGTTGATTGGAGTTCGCCGGAACGGTTTCGCGATCCAGCTCGAACCAATTTCAAGACGTCGATGCTCAGGGCAAATACGAAGGTATCGGGTGCCACCCACGACTTGGGCTGAGCGTTTATCGCCGGTTGCGAACGCTATCGTCAAGCCTAGCTGCTGCTCACGTAAAGCGGACTCAATCCCGGCGTTAACGGCTTCGCGAGAGAGGCTCCATTCCCGAGTGGCCTCGTAGAATGCGCCGGCATGAGAGAAAGTGAGCGGCTCTAGTCGGACGTGCTGACCTTCCAGTACTGGTGAATTCATGTCCATGGGTGAAGGAGACGCCTAGAATGATAGGAAGACGCAGAGTTGTATGACGCTCCAATTGGCTGCACGTCGGCCGGAGGATGCCAAACCAGTTCCATCACCCGACACACCATATACATTAGAGTGCATATGACAGGGGTGCCCGCTCTCCGCCGAACGTCGGCGTCAGACGCGAGCTGAGAAAGTCCCTCAGAACCTGACCCGGTTAATACCGGCGTAGGGAGTCAACATGGAAGCACGAACCCAAATGACGTACGCGCGTCGGGGCGAGATCACCGACGCAATGCGCTTCGTAGCCGAGCGCGAAGAGCTTACCGCCGACATCATCAGAGACGAAGTGGCGCGAGGACGACTCGTCATCCCCGCCAACGTCCGACACCTGGCCGGCGCCCTCGAGCCGATGTGCATCGGCAAAGTCGCCAAAGTCAAAATCAACGCGAACATCGGCAACTCCGCCGTCTCGTCCGACATCAACGGCGAGATCGAGAAGCTGAGCGCCGCCGTGAAGTACGGCGCCGACACGGTCATGGACCTCTCGACCGGCGGCAACATCGACGCGATTCGGCAGGCGATCATCGACACGTCCATCGTTCCCATAGGCACCGTGCCGATCTACCAGGCGGTGCAGCAGGAGAAAGAGCTCGAAGAGCTCACCGCGCAGGACCTGCTCGACATGATCG
>JBDTNA010000337.1:0-3969 GCA_039933985.1 Gemmatimonadales bacterium
GGGAAAATGCTGCGCCGATAACACCCATGAACCCACAGCGCTGGGAGGAAATTCAAAGTCAACTTTCGATATCATCGTGTCAAGCTAAGGACCGTTGTCGGCAACGCGCTTGAAGGATGGTCGCACGAGAGGTATCATGCCTCGCCCATGAGTCTCTCGCGTCGCTCCGCGTTGTCGATCTCCCTCCTCTGCCTGGCAGGCTGCGCAGACGGAGGGAGTGATCGTGCACTCTTCAAGCTCCTGAGCCCGGACGATACCGGCGTCAAGTTCGCGAATACAATCACGACGAATGATTCGCTGAACGTGCAGAACGACGTCTACGTCTACAACGGTGCCGGTGTCGCCGTCGGCGACATCGACAATGACGGACTCGCGGACATCTTCTTTTCCGGCAACATGGTCTCGAGCCGCCTGTACCTGAACAAGGGGAAGATGAAGTTCGATGACATCACCCAGCGCGCGGGAGTCACAACGAAGCGCTGGGCGACAGGTGCGTCGATGGTGGACATAAACGACGACGGTTATCTCGACATCTATGTCTCAGTCTCGGGACCCGTCTGGTCGAAGACCGAAGAGAGGGCCAATCTGCTCTTCATCAACAACAGGAATCGCACGTTCACCGAAGCGGCGGCACAGTATGGTGTCGCGGACGCTGGCTTCAGCACTCACGCCGTTTTTCTGGACTATGACAGGGACGGCTGCCTCGATCTCTTTTTGCTGAACAATTCGCCGAAGGATTTCGCTCGCGGCGTCGCGAGCAATCCGACTGGCATGCGAGGCCAGACGCCTGACAGTTACAACGATCTCTTCAGGAATGACTGTAACGGTGGCAAAGCAGGACATTTCACCAACGTGTCCACCAAAGCCGGAATGCTCCGCAGCGCCGGCTACGGACTCGGCGCGGTCGTCAGTGACCTGAACGACGATGGCTGGCCTGACATCTATATCTCCAACGACGGGACGCCCAACGACGTCCTGTACGTGAACAACGGCGACGGAACGTTCACCGACAAGGCAGCACGCTGGCTCAAGCACACGAGCACCGCCGGCATGGGCGTGGACATCGCTGATTTCAACAACGATGGAAAGCCGGACATTCTCCAGGTGGACATGCTGCCGCGGGACGTGAACCGTCGCAAGAGAATGAGCGGCTTTACGACCTACGGCACGCTCGTCGAAACGCGAAGCCGCGGCTTTCGCGACGACTACACTGCGAACTCACTTCAGCTGAGCAACGGCGTCACGAAGGACGGCGACGTCATCTTCAGCGAGATTGGGCGACTCGCGGGCGTCGACCACACCGACTGGAGCTGGAGCGCGCTGTTCGCGGACTTCGACAACGACGGATACAAGGACATCTTCATCAGTAACGGCTATCCGAAAGCCGTTAACGATCTCGATTACCAGAGCAGGATGATTGCTCTTCGCCCGCGGGCTACGAGCAGCGCGGCGCAAAAGGCAAGACTCGACCTGCTGAAACAGCTCCCGGCGTACAGTGAGCCGAGTTACGTCTTTAGAAACGCTGGCGACCTGACGTTTACCGACAAGACAAAAGAGTGGGGAATCGACAGGCCCGGATTCTCCTACGGCGCAGCGTACGCGGATCTCGATAACGATGGGAAACTGGACCTGGTCGTGAACAACATAGACGCGCCGGCCTACGTCTACCACAACGTTGCTCCGACGGACAGCGCGCATCACTATCTCGACGTCAAGCTCGTTGGAGAAACGTCAAGGCAAAGGACGGCGGCAATTGGCGCGCGGCTGACTTTGACTGCTGGAGGAAAGAAGCAGTACCTCTACTACAGTCCGTACCGCGGCTACATGTCCGCTATGGAAACTCCGGCGCATTTCGGTCTTGGATCTGCGCGGCGCGTGGACACGCTCGAGATCGAATGGCCCGACGGACGTTTGCAGATGCTCACAGGCGTTGTCGCTGATACGCTTCTGGTCGTCAGGAAATCCGATGCGACGCAAACGAAACAGCGTGGACCGGCCTCGGCGAGCAACCGCGTGTTCGAGCGGATGGATCCATCCCTGGCGCCGGGATACAAGCATCAGGCGTCGACGCTCGTCGACTACAACGTACAGTCACTGCTTCCGTACATGCCTTCCCGCCATGGCCCGCCGATCGCGGTCAGCGACGTGAACGGCGATGGGCTCGAGGACATCTTTGTCGGCGGTACGTCAGGAGTTGCAGGACAGCTCCTCCTTCAGCAAAGGAACGGAAGCTTCACGGCTTCGACAAACGGTCAATCGTGGACAGGTGACAAGGCATACGACGACTGGGGAGCTCTCTTCTTCGATGCGAACGGCGATGGACTGCCTGATCTCTACGTGGCGAGCGGCGGATACCAGCTTGCACCAACGTCATTGCTGCTTCAGGACCGACTCTACGTCAACAAGGGCGCCGGCCGATTCGTGCGAGACAGCGCGGCACTGCCGGCCATGCTCACAAGCACTGGGACCGTGCGTGCCGGGGATTTCAATGGCGATGGGAAACCGGACCTGTTCGTTGGCGGGCGGCTGACACCGAGGAACTATCCGGCCCCGACCAGAAGCTATGTGCTGCGCAACGACGGCGGTCATTTCACCGACGTCACGAAGGATGTGGCGCCCGAGCTCGTCAATCCCGGTGGCATGATCACAGATGCGCTATGGATCGACTTCGAGGGAGACAAGCGGCTGGACCTGGTGACCGCCGGCGAATGGATGCCAATACAGTTCTATCACAACGATGGAAAGCGGCTGATCAACGCAACGCAGTCAACGGGTCTCACGTCTCAACGCGGCTGGTGGTACAGTCTGGCGTCGGGAGACTTCGACAAAGACGGCAAGCCCGATCTCGTAGCTGGCAATCTTGGCCTGAACTACAGCTACACGACGTCGAAGGAAAGTCCGTTCGGTATCTACGCCGCTGATTTGACTGGCAACTGGACAACGGATGTGGTTGTGACTCAAAGGGTAAACGGCACCGATTACCCGATCGCCGGTCTCGCCTCGCTCGGCCAGTCTGTCTACACGTTTGCGTTGCGGTTTCCCACCCATGCGTCGTTCTCTCAGGCGTCCATCCCGCAATTGTTGAATCCTGCTCAGCTGAAAAACGCGGTACACTATGAGACTGACACGTTCGCAAGTGTCTATCTCCACAATGAAGGGGGCGGGAAGTTCGCATCGACCGCGTTGCCGAATCTCGCGCAGATCGCACCGATCAGGGGAATGATCACCACCGATGTCGACAATGACGGGAATCTCGACCTGATCGTCGCGGGAAATCTTTATGACGCCGAGCCGAATACGCCGCGTGCTGATGCGGGTAACGGGCTGTGGCTGAGGGGAAACGGAAGAGGCCACTTCACTCCGGTATCTCCGAGTGAGAGTGGCCTCTTGGCCCCGCATAACGTATCTGGTCTCGCTTCGATCAATACTCCGGCCGGTATGGCGATCCTCGTCGCCAATACCGGTGATTCACTTCAGGCGTTCAATATCAGGAAACGAAGGTAGCGCGTTTCCTTACCAGCCCGGGTTCTGTTTCAGTCTGTCCTCACCAGCAACCCGGCTCAGCTCGATCTGAATTGCCGGGAACGGATACCACGCATGACGCGCCGCGAATGCTTCCGCGCCGGCCTTATACTGTCTGCGTCCGATACTCTTCTCGGCCCCACCGCCAACTCCGTTGATGTACGCGTTCAGAGTGGTAGCGGCAATTCCCCAGCGACGAAGATCGAACAGGCGCTGACCTTCCATCGCCAGCTCGAGGCGTCGTTCTGTTCGGACGGCGTTACGAGCGAAGGTTGCGTCGGGGAATGAAGCGTAGGTGCCGATTTTGTAGTTCGCCCAGGTAATCGACGGATCGTTGATCGCCACGGCGATGTTTGCCGCCGTTGTTCCCGGTCCCTGAGCCTTTACGCCGGCGCGTGTTCTGATCTGATTGACGATCAGTCTCGCGCCGTTCAGGTCGCCAGTCTC
>JBDTNA010000338.1:0-3964 GCA_039933985.1 Gemmatimonadales bacterium
GTAGAGGCGATCACGGTGCGCGCGATCCAGGAACCACGGTCGTGTGGGTACCATGTGTCCATTCGACGCGCAAACGCGTCGGCGCGGTCGAACTGCCGCGTTTCCATCAGCAGCCCGGCGACGTTTGCCGGAACCGCGAACCAGATCGCGCTGTCCTGAGCGACAGCCGCTTCGAGGACGACTCGGGCGCGTGTGCGGTCTCTTAACACGTACATGTCGTAAAACGCGGCGACCTGCGCTCGTTCCATCAGCGTCAAATGGTCGCTATAACGGTACGCACGCGTGATCGCCGAGTCCTGTAGCGAACTTCGGCCGAGTCCACTCAGGAAATTTCCGAGTGTCATCCACGCGTACGCAAACGTGCTGTCAATCGCGATGGCTTCGCGAATAGCTCTCATGTCAGACACGTTTGTGCGAACGCGGGGAGCATACATCACCCTCAGCGCCGCCAGGGAGCTGGTCGTAACCTGCCGTTTCGGATATCTCGACAACGGTACGTTGCGGAGCGATTCCCCGATCCTGCTTCTGAGCGTCTGGCCGGCGTCCGCAAGCGCAGGAAGGAGATCTTTTTCTGGATTGGCCGCAGTTCGTGTGACGGAGCTCAGCTCGTCGCCACTCTCTGCCGCAACCAATCGCAGCGTCACCAGATAACCCGATTTGAGCGGCGCCAACTCGCCTTCTATCACTGCACGAGCCCCTTCGCGTTGCGCAACTTCGCGCGCGATCTCCGCAGTGAGGCGGTCACCGGGCGAGCGCCTCATGCGTTCCAACACAGACCTCACCAACTGAGGTGACATGAGTGAGATGAGCTTCGAGTCTGCGAAGTCGCGGCGCACGACTTGAGTCAAGGGGCGGCTCAAAGCGCTATCGACTCCAAGAACGCTAAAGTCAGCAATCACCAGTGTGTCATTCGGCGAAATCAGCCCTTGCCCAATCAGCGTCCGTCCGGGTCTTAACCACGCCAATCCGGTCAGGGCCACCACCAGGGCGACAGCGGTGCCGAAGATCGCCCGGTTGCGAAGCCGGCGACTGGGCAGCGGAAGTGTTCGCCACGTCGTGCTGCTCTCATTTCTTTCCACGATTACTGCGATCGCGTCGATGACCTCCTGCGCGGACTGCGCCCGCCTGCGCTGATCCTTCTCCAGCAATCGAGCGACGAGTTCTTCGACCGCAGGTGGAATGGTCGCGTCTATCTCACGCAGCGGCGGCGGTTGATGCCGCAGAATGCTGTGCAGCATGGCTGCATCATTCGGTGCCGCAAACGGTCGCGCACCAGCGAGCATTTCATATAGAATGACACCGAGGCTCCAGAGATCGACGCGGTGATCAATCTGCTCGCCTCGAATCTGTTCCGGCGCCATGTAGAGAATGGTGCCGAGTGCGTGGCGCGGATTGCTCACATCGGCGGTTGCAGTGCGCGCCAGCCCGAAGTCGAGCACCTTCGCTGTTCCGTCGGCGACCAACATGACGTTGCCAGGTTTCATGTCGCGGTGAACGATACCTGCCCGATGGGCGCACTCGAGCCCGGCGGCTAGCTGAGTGGCGATCGCGAGGGCTTCCGACACGTCCATGCGCCCCGTGCGCGCGAGCCGCTGCTTCAGCGTTTCGCCGCGATAGAGAGGCATTGCGAAAAAAGGTCCCGCCGAGCTCTCACCGATTTCGTATATCGGACAGAGATTCGCATGGTCGAGCGCGCCCGCAGAACGTGCCTCGTTGATGATGCGGGTACGCAACGAGTCGCTCAGGTCCCGACCGAGCAGGGGAAACTTGAGCGCTACAGTGCGATCAAGCTGCGTGTCTTCCGCGCGGTAGACGACGCCCATGCCGCCAGAAGCAACGTGCTCGAGCACGCGGAAACGCGCTACCATCTGTCCTTCGAGGCGCAGCGGATCGGCTTGAGGCAGCGCAGCGGTCAGTCTCAGTCCAAAACCAGGGCTCGGAAGGCGCTCATCTGCAATCGCGTCGCCTGCAATCAAAGTCTCTACGTCTTCGCAGAGTTCCCTATCGGCGCTACGAAGCCTGGACAGACGTTCGGAACGGTGGGAGTCGTCGAGCTCAACCAGCTCGTGGAAGAGCTCGCCCGCTCTGTTCCAACGCGCGGTGTCATCGCTCCGGGTCATCGGGATCGCTTCGTCAGATCAGCGGCGAGCCATGCGCGCGCCAGGCGGAGCTCGCGTTTCACGGTTGTCGGCGAGACGTTGAGCGCCGACGCCGTTTCCTCGAGGGAGAGACCTCCGAAGTAGCGACATTCGATGATCTCGGACTGTCGCGGGTTGAATTCCTCGAGACTCTTCAACGCGTCATCGAGATCGAGCACTGTGTCGAGATCGACCTCCACCGCGACAAGGGCCTCATCCAGGTCGACGCGGTGGGCGCCTGCAGTACGCTTTTGCGAAGCACGCGCCCGCGCATGATCGACGAGCACGTTCCGCATGACTCGCGATGCGATGGCCAGGAAATGGTCGTGATCGATAAACTGCTGGTCAGGTGAATTCGCGAGGCGGAGATACGCTTCGTGTACCAGGCCGGTGGTGTTGAGCGAATGTTCACCGGGCGCAAAGTGCAGGCGAGACTGTGCCCTCGCCCGCAGCTGGTTGTACAAGGAAGGCACGAGTCCGTCGAGCGCCGCTGACGCGTGTTCTGCGGGCAACGGCGTCCTGGGTTCAAGCGACATGTTTGTCCGTGTTCCGGCTGGAGGCGCTACGCAGCAGCGTCGAATATACATCCGGCGCCGGCCGCGAGGGTGCCGGAGCGCGCATGAACCAAGTGTGCTCTGGTTCTGCGAGGCCAAGCATAAAGGCCGCATCGAAAAGATGCGGCCTTTTGTGTGCTCACTTGCGCAAGACATCGACCCTATGGCGTGATCTTCAGGACTTCACCATTGCCCGAGGAAGTTCCGCGGTTCGACACGTACACACTGCCGTCCGGCCCGACGACGATACCTGTAGGCTGGAACAGGTCTGTCGTAACAGTGCTGCGAGCTCCGCTGGTTGAAACATGGATCAATGCCCCCGGCCCTCCGAAGAAAACCGGAGAAGTGGCGAATTGGAGAACGTACACGCCACCGTCCGGAGCGAAGGCAAAGTCCGTGATGGTCTTGAAGCCACCTAGGTACACAGTGGGGGATTGTCCCTCCTGCACGCGATAGATCGCTGCCGACCCCGCAAGGAAAGGCACGCCTGACAGCGTGCTCACATAAAGTGCACCGTCCGGACCGCGTTTGACCCTCGTTGGAACCGCTTCCGATTGATTGAACGGTGGAGGCGCGGCAGTCGCTGGAAACGTGGCGATGAGCGAAATCCTTCCATTGGCTTTGACCTCCAGCAACGAATTGCCGCCCGCATCGACCACGAACGTCCGCCCACCTTCCGTCAGCACACCGTAAGGATTCGAGTCGATAATTCCGCCGGCGGGATTTTCCGCCTGCTCGAACGCAGAAATGTCAGCGACCACGCGCCATCCGCCACTCGGCTCGAGCTGAACGAGAGTCCCCGTTTCGAGGGCAGCTTGAGCGAGGACGCCGCGTTGCCCGGGAGCTCCACCCCAGCCGATGGCAACCATCGCACGCCCACGACCGACGAACGAAATGTCCTGCGGGCCAGACGCGAACCCGCTTTGCACAATGTATGTGGAGGGAAGGCCCGTCACGATACGCGTCTGCTGTCCCTTCCAGAGACGCGAGACGGATCCGGTGCCGCTGTAACACTTTGTGTTGAGAGTGGCGCCTTCCAGAAACGGTATACAGGCCCCCGTCGTCTGGTTTGTTCCTGCCTCAGCAACGTATAGCCCACCTTCCGGACCCCAGTCCAATCCTCTTGGGCTGTTCAATCCACTCATGACGGAAGTGACGGACGCAACGGAGATGGTCGCTTGAGCTGCAAGCGGAACGGATGTGGCCGACGGCGCGACTGGGGTCTCTGAACATGCCGACAAAATCAACGATGAAGCGAGAAGCAATGGCAAC
>JBDTNA010000339.1:0-3941 GCA_039933985.1 Gemmatimonadales bacterium
AGCTGGTGCTCGGGCGTGAGCACTTCCGAATAGCGTCGCAGCACGTCACGGAAAAGGCGCTCCGCTTCGGCATACTGTTTTCGCTCGTGATACACACCCGCCAGGTTCGACTCGGCAATCCCGATGTAGTAGTGCTTGTCGTTGTAAACCGTGCGATAGATCTGAACGATTCGTCGAAAATCAGCTTCCGCCTCGTCGAGCTTTCCCTGCTGCTGCGCTACACGTCCGAGCTCGTTCAACGCAGAAGCGACACGCGGATGCACCGGTCCATACACACGCTCGGAAATCGCAACGGCTTCCTTCAGCATCTCGGCAGCTTCGTCCAGTTTCTTTTGTGAAACGAGTGCACGCCCGACGAGGGTCAGGTTCGACGCGGTCTCGGGATGATTCTCACCGTACCAGTTGCGCGTTATCACGAGCGCCTGACGATTGAATTTCTCGGCTTCAGCGAAATTTCCAAACTCCTGCTGAATCGCCCCGAGGTTCATCAGATCATCTGCGACCTGGGCGTGTGCGGGTCCGTATATCCTTCGATCCATCGCAAGTGCACGCCGGTTCAAGGTGTCGGAGACAGCGTAGTGGCCGGCGTAGAAGTGCGTGTTGGCGAGAGCGCTGATCGCCTCCGACAGGTCGGGACCCGACGGGTCGAGCTTCGTCTGAAGCAACACTGCTGTATCGAGAACGGCGATCGCCCTGTCGTAATCGCCCTTCTCGATCAGCGCGAGTCCCATCGACACGACGTCCTTTGCGATTGCGGGATGGTTGGGCGGGAGAGTGCGTCGCGCCATCGCGAGCCCGTCCCCGATGAGAGTGACGGCAGTGTCGTATTCCGCCTGTGCAACTCTCAGCTCACCCAGCGACACAAGGCTCGCGGCGACGTCCGCGTGCTCAGGACCGAACAATCTGCGTCTCTCATCGAGTGACCTGCGAAGGAGTGTATCGGCGCGCGGATACTTTCCAAGCTTCGTGAAAATGCTTCCAAGCGTTTGGTAGACAGCTGCCTGCGTCGAAGGCTCGCGCGTCAGGCTTTGCGCTTCCTGAACTCCTCGATCGACGAGCGTCACAACACGAACACTGTCGGATGGACCGACGGACTCATCTCCGCCCTGAAGCAGGTCGAGCGTGAATTTCTGAAGTCTCTCCGCTCGCGATGCTTCCGCGATCGCTGTGTTGCGCGCTGACGCCATTCGGTATGTGTAAAACGCCGTCAGCAGAACAATTGCAGCGATCGTCGCGCCCGCTGCCGCGAGCGAGCGACTGTGGCGTGATGCAAACTTGCGGATCCGGTATCGAGCGCTGTCCCCGCGCGCTTCGAGTGGCTCGTTCCGGAGAAAATGATCGAGGTCGCGGACGAATGCTTCGACAGTGCGATAGCGACGCTGTGGATCCTTGTGCATCGCAGTGAGACAGAGCACGTCGAGGTCGGCCCATTCGTTCTTTCCGACTCCGGCAACCGCATTCGTCCCGCCCGCCACGAATTCCATTCTCCGCGAGGCCGCGGATGGACGTTCCGGCTCGCGCTCGAGAATGATTCTCTCGGCCTCGCTTGGACTACGACCCGTAAGATCGAACGGAAGCCGCCCCACCAGAATTTCGTACAACACGACGCCGATCGAGTACACGTCGGTATGCACACCGACCGCATCACCACGAATCTGCTCGGGTGCGGCATACGCCGGTGTCATCAAGCGAACGGCGGTTCGCGTCTGTTCCACCATTGCGTCAAAACTCTCGAGCTGCTTGCTGATTCCGAAGTCGAGCAGCTTCACGCTTCCGTCCTCGCGTACGAGGATGTTCGATGGCTTGAGGTCGCGGTGAATTACAAGATGACTGTGTGCGTGCTGAACCGCGTCGCACACTTCCCGTATCAGACGCAATCGTTCCTTCACATCGCACTGGTGCACGCGGCAGTACGTCGTGATAGGTGTTCCTTCCACGTACTCCATCACGAACCACGGCGTTCCCTCAGCCAGTGTTCCGGCATCGTGCAGCGCTGCGATGGACGGATGGTTGAGCTGCGCGAGAGTTCGCTGTTCCGCTGCGAAGCGATCTCGTCTCGCCGGTGACAGCCATGCGTCTCGCAGAATTTTTATCGCGGCCTTGCTTCCGAGATCAGCGCGCTCTGCTAGGTAGACGACACCCATTCCTCCTTCGCCGAGGATGCTCGTGGCCCGCCAGGCGCCGAACTCGTGTTGGGGAATCGGCTCGGCTGGTTTGGCGTTGTCGTGAAGTACATCGTGCGCGACGTCGGCGAGAGTGCGATCGATGTAGACCTCGCCTTGATCGGCGTCGAGCAGCGACATGACCTCGGCAATGAGTTCCTGATCGCCGCCGCATCGCTCGACGAGGAACGACGCTCGTTCTTCTTCGGGCAGCGCCGACGCGAGATGGAAGAGCTCCTGAACCAGCTCCCACCGATCCGGTTTCACCTTGGCGGATTCCGGGTGGTATTCATTTCGCCAGCTCTCGTGCGAGCCACGCGCGCGCGACTCTCCAGTCGCGCAGCACCGTTGCTTCGGAGACTTTCAACAGCTCCGCGATCTCCGGCACAGTGAGCCCGCCGAAGAATCGTGTCTCCACCATCATGGCCTGTCGCGGATTGATTCGGGCCAGCTCGTTCATCGCTTCGTCGAGCGCGAGCAGTTGATCGGATCCGCTTACGCTCGCGGCCATGCTGTCGTCGAAGGTGATCAGCACGCTATCGCCTCCATGTCGGAAAGCATTTCGGCGGCGCGCCGCATCGACGAGCACCTGCCGCATCGCTCTCGCGGCGATCCGCTTGAAATGAATCTGCGAGATCGCGCCGAGTGACGGGGTCATGGAGAGCTTCAGCCAGGCTTCGTTGACGAGCGTAGTGGGTGAAAGCGTGGCGTTGCTGTCAGAGCGTTTCACGCTCGATGCGAGGCGCCGCAGCTCCTCATAGGCAGTGCTGAAGAGCGAATCAAGCGCGCGCCTGTCCACGACGACGGCAGCGGGATCGTTCAAGTCGCTGTTCGAGTCAATCGTCGCGATCTGAAAGTCCATGACGGCTTTTCCACCTGTTCTGCGCAATGCCATGTGAGACCGGAGTCGAGCCGCGAATGCGGGCGCCTCCAGGCTGGCCGGGGTTACTGCGGAGCACCAACGCTATGGTAAACATGCGTTGGCGCAATGTGGTGATTCTGGGCGAATCGCGGCTTGGCCCGCGCAACGACAATTAGGAGGGTACCAAATGCTCAGGCTCAGAGATCGAATACCGCAGGCTATCGCTGTGAGCGCGCTAGCGCTGCTCGCTGGCGGCTGCGGTCGCGAACCAACTGCTCCGATCGCCCGCGATCTGGATATGCGCTCGAATGTGTCTGCCGCGTCCAGCTACATCATCGACACCGGTCCGGGCGGGACCAGCTCCGTCGGTTCGCAATCGTTGTTCGCCGCCGGAAGCACGACATGCGGTCCTCAGCCCTCCTGCGCGAGTGACTTCCAGTTTCTCGGAGGAAAATTCACACTGGCCAACGAGACGAATGTCGAGTCCGTCGAAGGATGGATTGGTATTAGCATCGGCGGCAATATTCTCGTTACGATCCGCCCGGACAGCATTCCTCCGGCAGGCGCAAGCCGGCCGAAGAAGTCGACTCTTCAAACCGCGTCTTATGCCGTCGCGCCTCAGGCCTTCGGATGGAAAGCCTTCTCGAGCTTTGCCGTTAATCTTCCGGCCGGAACCTATTGGTTGACGTTCGAGCCGGTCGCGAACAGTCAATTAAGCGGCAGCATGCCCGGCGGAGCCTCGGCCCCCCTCGCGGACTATGCTTTCTACGCCGGCGGAAATGCCTGGTATGTGCCGTATAGCGCTTTCAGTCAGGCTCCGGGACTCGGCTTCCGCGTTTTCGGAACGGAGGTAGTACCGCCACCACCACCACCGCCACCACCACCGCCACCACCACCGCCACCACCACCGCCACCAC
>JBDTNA010000340.1:0-3938 GCA_039933985.1 Gemmatimonadales bacterium
GGCGGACCAGTTTCACGGACATGAGTTCGATGAAGAGCCGTACTTCGAGGGATGCATGCCTGTCGAAGTCGCTGCACAGCGCGGGGCGGATACGCTGAGATTCGGTCCTCTCAAGCCGGTTGGCTTGACCGATCCGCGTACAGGCAGGCGACCGTGGGCAGTCGTTCAGCTGAGAAGGGAAGACAAGAACGGCAACATGTGGAACGTCGTCGGATTCCAGACTCGCCTTCGTATTCCGGAACAGCAACGTGTGCTGCGAATGATTCCAGGTCTCGCTGACGCCGAATTCCTTCGCTACGGCTCGATACACCGAAATTCCTATCTCAATTCGCCGGCCGCGCTAACGCCCCATTTGTCAGCGCGCGATGACAGGATGATTCTTTTCGCTGGACAGATCACCGGAGTCGAAGGCTACACCGAGAGCTCGGCAACAGGTCTCGTCGCCGGAATCAATCTTTCGCGAATGCTCAATGGCGCCGATCCGGTAACACCACCCGAGGCAACGATGCTCGGCGCGCTCTATCGCTATCTGCGTGAGGCAGATCCGAGGCATTTCCAGCCGATGAACGCGAACTTCGGGCTGCTCGACGATCTGCCTGAGAAAATTCGCGACAAGAAGAAAAAGCGCGAGATGTTCGCCGAGCGTGCGCTCGCTGCGATGAATGACTGGGCAGAGGCGAACGCGAGAGAGCCCGAACACAGTGCCGGCTGAGACTGAGCACGATTCCTCCCTGGTCGAAGAGTTCCTTCTTCACTTGGAGAAGGAGCGTGATGTTTCGGGTCACACGCTAAAGGCGTATCGCCGCGATCTATCCGAGCTTGTCGACTACCTCGGCAACTATTACGGCGACAAGGAATGGAGCTGGCAGGGAATCGACCGGCTCGCGCTTCGCGGATTCCTTGCGCATCTCAATCGGCGCGAGCTGAGCAAGCGATCGATATCGCGCGCGCTCTCTGCTGTCCGCAGCTTCTACAGCTGGCTCAACCGCAACGAGATCGTCGACGCCAATCCTGCGCGTGGAGTGAGCAGTCCGAAGCTCGAGAAGTATCTGCCCGGATATCTCGACCGCGCGCAGATCGATCTCTTGTTTCAGAGCGCGGCGCTTCATGCGCAGGAGGGGAAGTTTACCGATGTCCGCAACGCGGCGATGCTCGAGCTTTTTTACTCGACCGGAATGCGTCTGTCGGAGCTGCGCGGAATCAATCGCGCGGACATCGATCTTCTCTCGCAGCAGGTGAAGGTGCGCGGCAAGGGAAAGAAAGAGCGCATCATTCCCGTCGGCGATCATGCGCAGCTTGCTCTTCGCAACTATGAGTCGAAGCGCGACGACCTGATCAGAAACGGGGTGAAGGGAGCTGACCGAACGGCATTCTTTCTGAGCAATCGCGGAAAGCGCATCTCGCTCACTGCGATTCAGAGTGCGGTCACCGGATTTCTCGACAAGATCGACGAAGACGCCGGACTTTCCACGCACTCACTCAGGCACACGTTCGCGACGCATCTGCTCGATGCCGGCGCCGACCTCCGCGCGGTGCAGGAGCTGCTCGGCCACGCTTCCATTTCGACGACGCAGATCTATACCCACACCAGCGTCGAGCGCCTCAAGGAAGTTTACCGAAAGTCCCATCCACGGGCGGAATGAACCGGTTGGCCGTTTCCGTCGTACAACCCGGCTAGTGCTTCTCGCGCGGGGAAGCCGCGCGCGTCATGTTAGTGGCCGGAGGGGTAACGAGTGAAAACCAGGCACCACTGGATAGTGCGACTGACGCATTGGATAAACGCTGTTGCGCTCACAGTCATGATCGGGAGCGGGCTGCGCATTTTCAATGCGTACCCCAGGTTCGCGCGGCGCGGAGAGACGTTCTGCTGCTATCCGTGGGAGGGAACGGCGATCCCAGCCAATTTCACATTCGGCGGATGGCTCGGCGGCGCGCGTCACTGGCACTTCGCGATGATGTGGGTGCTCGTTCTCAACGGGCTGCTGTATGTCGGATTCATCTATCTCCATGGGGAATGGAGAGATATCGTTCCGCGCCGCAACTTTGCGCGCGATTCGTGGGAGATGCTTCGGTTTTATCTCTTCGTGAGAAAGGATCATCCGATTCAGGGGAAGCACAACGCCTTGCAGCGCGGAACGTATTTCGTTCTGCCGTGGATCGGACTGCTCGCGGTAGTGAGCGGAATCGCAATCTGGAAGCCGGTGCAGCTCGCTCCTCTCACCGATCTGATGGGTGGCTACGCCTGGGCGCGGTATTGGCATTTCGTTTCGATGATGCTGCTCGTCGCACTCAGCTTCATTCACATTTTCATGGTGTTTGCGGTGGATCCGTATTCGATGAGATCGATGATCACGGGCGGATACAACGAAGCGAACTCGCCAGAAGCGCGGAATGCGCGGCCGTTCGTCAATCTGCTCCCTAACAGATTCAGACGACGATCGGCCGTGAAGCCGCCCCCGCCCCCGCCGCCATCCGCGTCGCCACCACCCGCTCCGCCGCCGCCGACGGCGCCCGTCGCTGGAGTCACGCCATGAGCATCGACCGGCGCAAATTCGTATCGCTTTCCGGTTCCGCGCTTTCCGCATTTCTCGCCGCGTGCAATTCGCGCGGTCCGAAAGCAGCGGAAAAACTTGTTACATATGCCGAGCGAAAGAACGAGGCTGTCGAGCGGGCGCTCTTTAGGCACACGGCGATGGATGCGCCGGGCTCCGGGCGCCTCGCCGGCAATGCGCTGCCGAGCTATTTCATCTCGAAGACCGTCCCTGTATGGGACGCAATGAAGCACGGACCCTGGATGCTCGAGATCGGCGGAATGGTGGACCGGCCGGTGAAGCTGTCACTCCAGCAGTTGATCGACATGCCGCGCACGCACCAGAGAGTCAACCACTACTGCGTCGAGGGGTGGACGGCGATCGAGCAGTGGACCGGGGTTCGCCTGCGCGATCTCGCAAAGATGGTCGGAGTGCATGACACAGCGAAGTTTGTCGACTTCGAATCGTTCGATGACAAGTATCACGAGAGCTGGGACATCGAGAGCGCGATGCACCCGCAGACTGTCGTCGCGTATGGACTCGACGGCCGTATGCTCGCCCCCGCGCATGGCGCCCCCGCGCGCGTATATTCGCCCGTCAAGCTCGGCTACAAGAACACGAAGTACCTCACGCGGATCATGTTCCTCCCGAAGGCCAATGGGGGCTACTGGAGCGACGCCGGGTACGAATGGTACGGAGGGGTGTGAACATCTGAACAGGACCCGGGTAAACTGTGAGTTGCTTATAACTCGTCACCCGGGGGCACCCACGAAATGAATGATCAGAGGGCGTTGCTTGCCGCGCTTCAGCGCGACATTTCCGACCGTCTCAGACCGATCTGCTCCGGGCTTTCAGAGGAAAGCTTTCAGGAGCTCGTTCGCGAGATCGCGATGGTAAAGCTCAAATACGGAATGGATGGCGATCTGTCGGCCTCGCTCAGGGGCGTGGTTGGTCAGCTCGTGAGCGATTCGACCGATCAGGATTCCGATCAAAGGGGTCAGAGTAACTGATCGTTTTCCCGCGCGAGCAAGCGTCATTCAACCGCTCTGACCCTTTGAAACTTTCAAACGCTCTGACCCTTTGATCGCTACCTGATCCGGAGTTTGCGTTCGGTCTTCGGACTTGGCGCGGGCGGCACCTCCATTTCCATCGTCCTGCGCGCCGCTCCCCTGAAAAACAGCATCTCACGCAGGTAGGCCCGATTCATTATTGCGCCGAGCACGAGTAGCACGATCCCGCTCAGGACGGCGATTGTTGTCCATCGCCACATTTCGTTTCCGATCAGGGCGGCGCCGAGGCACACGGTCCCAAGGCCGACCAGCCACTCACCCGCGGGGTCGAGCTCGGCACGACGCCGGCGCCTGCGTTCCTTGAACGGACGCACGTTTTCCGGCGCCGCCGCATCGT
>JBDTNA010000341.1:0-3930 GCA_039933985.1 Gemmatimonadales bacterium
TCGCTCGGCGACTCGCACCGCAGTGCGTCGCGCGGCTCGGGTGATCGTGAACGTGATTGGGAATACGGTCGAAGATTTCGCGACGGTCGTCGAATCGCTCGATGATGTCGACAGGGTCGATGCTTTCGAGCTCAATGTGAGCTGTCCAAACACAAGGGCAGGCGGACTCGAGTTCGGCGCGGATCGCGAAACTCTGGCGACCTTGATTCAGCGCGCCCGCTCTGCGACGAAGCGACCATTGTTCGTGAAGCTCTCTCCGACTCTTCCATCGATTGCGGACACTGCGCGTGTTTCGGTCGACGCAGGTGCGGATGGAATCACTCTCGTAAACACCATTCCAGGTCTTGTCATCGACGTCGAATCAGGAAAGCCAGCGCTGGGTTTCGGAAGCGGAGGTGTTAGCGGGGTCGGACTGCTTCCAGTGGGAGTTCTCGCCGTCTGGAAGGTCAGTCGCGCGGTGACTGTCCCGCTCGTTGGAGTCGGCGGCATAACAAAGGGATCAGACGTCATTCAATACCTGATGGCCGGCGCTTCACTTGTCGCGATGGGAACTGCTGCTCTGCGCGATCCCCGCGCTCCCGAGAGAGTGATCTCGGAGATGCGCGAATGGTGTGGTTCACACGGTGTAAACCGCATCAGCGAGATTGTCGGATCTCTGGAGTGGCCATCGTGACAGCCATCCCGATCGTTGCCCTCGACTTCCCGGACGCCGAGCGCGCGATGACGCTCGTCCAGGTGCTCGACGAGAAATGCCGGTTCTACAAAGTAGGCAGCGAGCTGTTCACTGCGTCCGGCGCGGACATCATCCAATGGCTGCGTGACACCGGCTGCGATGTTTTTCTCGATCTCAAGTTTCACGACATCCCCAACACTGTAGCTGGTGCGATGCGTCGCGCCGCGGAGATGGGAGTGCGTCTCGCCACCGTGCATGCGTCCGGCGGATCGAAGATGATGGATGCAGCCGTTCAAGCTGCTGGCCCAGCCTGCGGGGTGTTGGCAGTGACAATCCTGACTTCACTCGACAACGCTGCATTGGGGGAGGCCTGGGGAAGGGAGCGAGTCGACGTCGAGCACGAGGTGCTCAGGCTGGCGGAGCAGGCGAGGGCTTCCGGGGTGCACGGAATCGTCTGCAGCGGGCACGAGGCTGAAGCCGTCTACAAACGGCACGGGGCGGCCCTCAAGCTCCTTGTGCCCGGAATCCGGCTTCCGGGTGATTCGCCCGGGGATCAGGCCCGGGTCATGACGCCCGAGGCCGCAGCCGCGGCGGGGGCCACCTACCTGGTGCTCGGACGGTCCGTTACGGCGTCAAAAAACCCGCGGGACGCCATGGAGGCGGTTAACGTCAGCCTCAGAACGTAAAAAAGCCTTTTCAATTTCGGACTCTTAACGCCATATTCGGCCCGCGGAACTTTTGATTCATTCCCCGTGAGCTATGGCGCCTGAGCTGATTACCGAAAATGAAGTTCGTCGCACGTCGTATCGCCGTAAAACACCCTTGGGCGTCCCGGCGAGACCGATGAAGCAGGATGTGCGCGCTGTCGTCCGCGGCAAGTTCCTGTTTGTTGGCGATGCGAAGTTTTTCATCAGAGGTGCACACTATGATCCGTTGAACTCCGGCGGCGCTGACGGGTTCGACGCGAAGGATGTCGACCTCGATTTCGCGTCGATGGCGGAGCTCGGGATCAACACTGTCAGAACAGATGCTCCGGTTCCGCCCTGGCTGCTCGACTCCGCGCATCGCCATGGCCTCAGGGTTCTGATCGGACTCGCGTGGCCGCAGGCAAGCGCCGACCTTGACAGCAAGGAAGCCATAGCCGCGATCGAGCAATCAGTTCGCCAGGCTGTGCGTGGTGGAAAAGATCATCCGGCAGTACTCGGGTATTCGGTCGCGAGCGAGATTCCGGCTGCCGTCGTCCGCGTGTTTGGAACGCGACGCGTGGAGCGGGTAATCAAGCGGCTGTTCGAAGTCTCGAGGGAAGAGGATCCTGCGGCGCTGATCACATACGTTAGCTCGACCGAGACGGGATCCCTTCGCCTGCCGTTCCTCGATTTCTTCTGCTTCAACGTTCAACCTGAAGGTCCGGCCGAATTGTCGGCGACGATTGCCCGCCTGCACAATGTTGCCGAAGACAAACCCGTCATTCTCGGAGAGCTCGGGTTGGGCAGGATCAAAATGCGCGAGAAGAACGAGGTAGCGAATCTTCGCGTGCATATCGAGCGAGCGTTTGCGGGCGGTTGCGCAGGAGTCTGCGTCTCGGCGGTGAACGCCGCATTCGGCGAGCTTCCGTTCGCCTCGAACATTCCCTGGCCGCGCGTGAGCGTTGTCGTGTGCACGTACAATGGCGCGCGACACATTCGCGAGACGTGCGAAGCGCTCTGCAATCTCGACTACGATGCATACGAAGTGATCTTCGTTCTGGATGGATGCACGGACGGCACTGCGGCGATCGTATCGGAATTCGATTTCAAAGTCGTGGAAGTCGAGAACGGCGGGCTGAGCCGCGCGCGCAATCTCGGGCTCCAGCACGCTTCGGGCGAGATCATCGCGTATCTCGATGATGATGCGTATCCCGATGAGCACTGGCTCAAGTATCTGGCGTGGTCGTTCATGACGACGGTGCACGCGGGAATCGGCGGACCGAACATTCCTCCGCCGAACGACGGCTTCTGGGCGACGTGCGTTGCGCATTCTCCTGGCGGGCCGACGCACGTTCTGCTCGATGACGGTCTGGCCGAGCACATCCCCGGATGCAACATGGCCTTCCGCCGTTCGGCGTTGATGCACGTCGGCGGATTTGATCGCGATTTCAGGATCGCCGGCGACGACGTCGATCTGTGCTGGCGAATTCACCACAACGGCGGAACGCTGGGCTTCAGTCCGGCAGCTGTCGTGTGGCATCATCGCAGAGGCAGTGTGTCGGCCTATCTGCGGCAGCAATACAACTACGGGCGCGCGGAAGCGATGCTCGAGGCGAAATGGCCGCAGAAATTCAATTCGGCTGGTCATGTTCGATGGGGTGGTCGTATCTATGGAAGTGGTCGCGCGACACCGGTGTTTTCGACGAGGATACAGCTTTACCGGCATAGGCGGCGCACCATTGCCCAGCTGTCGGTAGACGATCGCGCGGGTGTGCTGGGCGTTCTCACGATGATGCCGGAATCGCACCTCGTTGTCGGCATTCTCGCGCTTACTTCTGTGCTCGGACTACTCTGGAGTCCGCTGTCATATGCGGCGTTCCTTTTCGTTCCCGCACTGCTCGCGCAGATCGCGCAGTCTGTGAGAGGAGCGGTCGAAGCGAGCATTCCGCAGGGGCAGCTGAAGGATGAGGAGCGCTGGCGCGCAAAGGTGATGATCGCGGCGCTGCATTATCTGCAGGGGCTGACGCGGTTGCGCGGACGGCTCGTCGAAGGATTGAGTCCCTGGCGCCTCGGCCTCATGCCGATCTCGCTGCCCGGCCTGCAGGCGCCGGAATTCTTCGAGGAGAAGTGGATGTCGCGCGAGTGTACGCTCGAGGCGCTGGAAAACCGGTTGCGGCAGGTTGGCGTAACGACGTTCCGGCGTCAGGGCTTCGGCACGTGGAATCTCGAGGTCGAGGGCGGAATTGCCGGCTGTGCGAAGGCACTGGTCGCGATGGACAGCGAGAAGCGGAACAGCCGCCGTACAGTGCGCTATCGCGTGGAGCCGCGGTTCTCGGGAATGACGAGAATGCTGCTCTTCGGACTACTTGCGTGGGTGCTCATGTTGTCGATGATGGGCGCCGATCGCGAGGTGCTTTTGCTGTCCACTTCAGGTGTCCTGCTGGGGCTGTTTTCGCTGATTCAGTCGAATGATGCGGCGGCCATGATCCATCGGGCCATCGAAGTGGCATCCGGGGTGGAAGCCTAGGCAGTCCGTTTGAGTGTTGAACGCCAGTGATAATGTCACCCTGA
>JBDTNA010000342.1:0-3929 GCA_039933985.1 Gemmatimonadales bacterium
AGAACAATCGAGAAGCCGATCGCCAGGCGACGCTCCCCGGGAGTGTCCTCGGGGTCCTCCACCTTGGTCGCTGTTTGAAGCGTCAGATCCGCAACTCTCTCCGACGCGGGCGGCGGTGTCAGCGCGCTCACCAAGATGAGAATGATGCTGCAAACGCCGAACAGCAAAGCCGCGAAATGAAGGAAGTTTATCCCGGCGTACCATGACCAGATCGATCCGTCCGGCAGACCCTTCTTCGCCAGCTCCAGCCCCAGTCGTGCCGCGCCGAGCACGAAGCCGCTCCACAGTGCGGCGAGGGCACCTCTCCCATTCAGGCGCGGGCTCAATATTCCCAGGAGGAAACACGCCGCGATCGGCGGAGCGATGTAGGCCTGCACGCTCTGCAGATAAATGTAGATCTGCGGCGAGACGTACTTCATGAAGGGTATCCACGCCAGACCCAGGATCACCAGGATGACAGTCGTCACCCGTCCCACTGCGACCAGTCTCTGTTCGGTCGCAGCCGGGCGCCATTTGCGGTAGACGTCCCAGGTCAGGAGCGTCGAGCACGAATTAAACGCCGATGCAAGCGAGCTCATCAGCGCGGCGAGCATGCCGGCCAGGACGAGGCCCTTCAGCCCTGTTGGGAGCAGTCGCGTCACGAGCACGGGATAGGCGTTATCGGATCCGCCCTGACGCACGTCCTGGTACAGCGCGGCGGCGATTATTCCCGGCAGAACGAAAATGAAAACCGGCAGGATCTTGAGGAACCCGGCCAAGATGGTTCCCCTGCGTGCCTCTTTTATGTTGCGTGCAGCGAGAACACGCTGCACGATATGCTGGTCGGTGCACCAGTACCATATACCGAGAATCGGCGCTCCAAACACGACACCGGTCCAGGGAAAGTCCGGATGATTCGACGGCTTCCACATGGAGAAGAAGTCAGGTGGCACGCGAGCTTCAAGCCCGGACCATCCACCTACAGCATTAAGCCCAACTACGACCAGTGTCGCTGAGCCGATGATCAGTACGACTGCCTGCATCACCTCGGTATAGATCACCGCGCGGAGTCCACCCAGCAGCGTATAGAGTCCCGTGATGATGATGAGAATTACGGCACTCGTCCAGAAATCGAGACCGGTCACCGCGCGCATGACGATGCCGCCCGCAAAGAGCGTCACACTGATCTTCGTCAGCACGTAGCCGACGATTGACACCCATGTGAAGTAGGCGCGCGAAGCTGGATTGTACCGGCGCTCGAGAAATTCCGGCATGGTGTAAACACCGCTGCGCAGGTAGAACGGCACGAACAGCCAGCCGAGCAGAAGAAGAAGAAAACTTGCAAGCCATTCGAAGTGGCCTACGGCGAGACCGCTCGCCGCACCGGTACCGGCAAGCCCGACGAGATGCTCGCTGCCGATGTTGGAAGCGAAGAGGCTGGCACCAACCGCAAGCCAACCCACATCGCGACCGGCAAGGAAATAGTCCGAGCTCAATTTCTTTTCGCGGCGCGCTGCCCAGATGGCGATCATCGACAGCAGGATGAAGTACCCGCCAATCACCAGCATGTCTACGAGCTGCAGGTTCGCCATGATGTTGGCTCAGTGAGAAGTTGCGCGACTCGAGAGCAGGGGCTTGAGTAACTGAAGACGATCGTTATTGCGAGCAATTGCGATGAGACGTTCGCCACCTGCGCGCCTCAACCATTTCATGTCCCGCGCCTGTCCGTCGATCCTGAGGGCCGTTTCCTCGGAACCGACCGCGTGAAATTGACCGTTGCCGTCACCGCGGAGCAAGGTCCCGTAACTGGCATCGTACCGCCCGCGAACCGGGGTTACTCCATAGAAATTTCCTGCGAGCAGAAGGTCGGTCTTCCGGTCGCCATCGAAATCTTCCGCGAGGATCGCATAGACGGGTGCAAACTGCGCTTCAATGGGAAGGGGCTGCACTTCGAACGCACCTTTGCCGTTGTTCAGCGCGATGGAGCTCGCAAAGAGCCGGGCTTCCAGCACCGCCGCCTTCTTCAGCTCCGACGCTGCAAAAATATCCTCCACCCGGCTCGCACCAAAACTGGCATACGTCAGGAACTTGCTGCGCAGCTGTGGCATCATGCGGAGCATCTCATCCCGACCGGCCAGCGGGTAGCTCACTCCTTTCTTGTAGAAGGTGAGAATCTGCTCTACCGTCCCGTTGTCGAAAAAATCGTGAACGAAGAGCCGCGCCGGCTCGTCGCGAGTCGCCCGGATATACGAGTTGAGGCCAAGGTTGCCGAGGACGAGATCCGCGCGGTGATCACCATTGAGATCCGCCGCCGCGACGGAATTCCACCATCCACTCGTCGCCGAAAGTCCCGCTTCTTTTGTGCGTTCAACGAATTTGCCCTGCTCCTGGTGGAACAAACGAACCGGCATCCATTCGCCCGCCACCACCAGGTCTAGCCGACCGTCGTCGTCGTAGTCAATCCAGACCGCTGATGATACCATCCCAGCTTCAGAGAGCGAGGGGGCTTTCTCCACCGTCACATCGACGAAATGACCGGCTCCATCGTTCTGGAGCAGATGGCTCCGGGGAATGAGTCCGTACGCACGACTGACCACACGGCTACCCACGAAGAGGTCGACGTGTCCGTCGCCGTTGAAATCGGCGGGAACGACGCACGATCCGTTCTCGAAGAAATCGGGCAGCGCAGCATTTGCCCGACTGAAATTGCCGCGGCCATCATTCATGTAAAGGCGATCGCGAAGTTGTTCGTCCTTTCCTGAGAACTCATTGCCGGCGCTCACCACATACAGATCGGGATGCCCGTCGCCATTGGCATCCAGGAACGCGGCGTCCGCATCTTCGGAGATGCTGTCTGTCCTGAATGCGGGCTCGCTCGCAACCTGAAACCGGCCATTCGCCTGCTGGATGAGAAGCCGCCCTGCCTGCCATTTCGCTCCGCCGGCGTACAAGTCATCGAGACCATCCCCATTCACGTCAGCCACCGCCAGAGCCGGACCCTCGGCGGACAGCAGATGCGGCATTAGCGGCTCGCGGTTGTAGTCGAAGAAAACATTCTCTTCGTGTTTGAAATCGATCGCAACCCGGCCGGTAACATCGTCGAACAGTGGTGGAGACGCTTCAGGTTTCCGGTAGTCATATCTTCCAGCGGCATCATCCTGAGACAGAGTGAGCAGGCGATCGGCCGGCACATTCACAAGCACCTGATAGCGGCGATCGGGCCAGACCACTGTCAAAGAATCAATTTGTGCCGAAGGTCCAAGACCAAAATGAAGCCTTGGATCGACCGACGACTGAAATCCGCGCGTAGGCATCTGCTCGACGAGTTGCGTCGTGGCGCCTTGCCTGATTATCACCTTGGTTCCGATGCCGGCAGTATTAGCTCCGGAGCCGCGCAGAACCACGGTGAGATAGTGATTCTTGCCGATCTCGCTCGCGCGATTCCTGTAAATGGAGGCAGGCGCGTTGACGTTGTTCACGATCAGATCGAGCGCACCGCTGTTGTTCAGATCGGCGTAAACCGCACCGTTTGAGAAACCGGGCTGAGCGAGTCCCCAGGCTTCGGCCATGTTGGCGAAAGTCAGATTGCCGTTGTTGCGGTAGGCAAAGTTGGCGAGCGGGATCTGCGGCATTTTCGCGAGGAGCGCGAGATCATTCCTTGTAATTCCATCGGCGAGTGATGCCTGGACTGCATCGTTGCCGACGTAGTTGATGTAATCCAGATCGTTCGGACGACGATAGATGCCGTTGGTGATGAAGAGGTCCTTGCGCCCATCGTTATCGAGATCAGCAAAGAGCGGAGCCCAGCTCCAGTCGGTTGCGTATACGCCGGCGAGATAACCTATCTCGCTGAATCGGCCGTTTCCGCGGTTGAGCTGGAGCGTGTTGCGGGCGTACTGCGGGTGATAGCCGGCCTTTACCTTGAGATTGAAGACATTGAACGTCTCGGC
>JBDTNA010000343.1:0-3929 GCA_039933985.1 Gemmatimonadales bacterium
GAGCGGCTTCTTCGTCTCCCAGATTTCTTTCACGCCGAGCGCGTAGATCTGCGGATTTTCCGAGGTGATGCCGGCTTGCTTCATCCAGGCCTGCGAGAGGGAACCACGAGTTCCCTCTGAGAGCACAGTTACTTTTGCGGAGATATCAGTGGGCGGCGCGAAGCCGCTTCCGGGAGTGCCGTCGCGCAATACGCCGGTGGGAGTCGTACGCACGCCGGCGACTTTCTCACCCTCCATGATCAGGGACGCGACGGGAAAGCCGGTGAATATATTGACTCCCATACTTTCGGCTTTCTCACCCAGCCAGCGAACCATCTCGGACAGCGAGCCGATGTAGTGTCCGTGATTCTGCATCGTCGGCGGAGTTGGAATTCGCTGCGCCCGGCTGCCCATCATGAAATACACGCGCTCGTTGGTGACGGGCGCGCGAAATGGAAAGTCGGAATCGGCGAGATCGGGAAACAACTCGCGAAACGCGCGCGGATTCACGACTGCGCCAGATAGGGAGTGTTCTCCCAGGCCCGACGATTTTTCAAGAACGGCGATCTGGATGTCGCCGAGTGTTCCTCCAGCCTCGTTGTCGGCTTTGACGAGCTTTGCGAGCTCGATCGCGCCGGCGAGACCGGCCGGCCCGCCTCCAACGAAGACGACATCCATTGGAACCGCTTCTGCATCGAGCGGCTCGCGAAGTATCAGCTGATCGGGAAGTGGCGGCTGGTGCTCCGCGGGAACGATGACGTCGAGCCGGCGGCCGCTTGCCACTCTAGTGACCCTTTCTCGCTTCGCGTACCGCCGCTGTCAGCGCGGGCACCACCTCGAATACATCGCCGACAATTCCGTAGTCGGCAACCTTGAAGATCGGCGCTTCCTTGTCCTTGTTGATCGCGACGATCGTCTTCGACGTGCGCATGCCTGCAAGATGCTGGACCGCGCCGGAGATTCCGACGGCAACGTACAGCTCGGGACTCACGAGACGACCCGTCTGTCCGATCTGATCCGAATGCGGACGCCATCCGTCGTCGGTAACGGCGCGCGTTGCGCCGACGGCAGCATTGCCAAAGGCATCGGCAAGATCTTCAACGAGCTTGAAGTTCTCCGCTGCCTTCAGGCCGCGTCCGCCCGCAACGATCACCGGAGCTTCGGCGAGATCGAGCTTGCCCGTCGATCCGGTCAATGTCTCTTTCACACGAACACGAGTCGCGGCGGGATCGACTGACGGCGAAACATTTTCGACGCGGCCTGCCTTCGCATTTGCAACCGGCGTGAACGTGTTCGGCCGCAATCCCACAACGGCTGGAGTTCCAGCGATCGTTACGGTTGCAATCACCTTTCCGATGTTGATCGGATGCTTCACGGTCAGCGTATCGCCGGTTAGCTCGACAGCGGTCACATCAGTGACAATTCCAGCCGCAAGTTTTCCCGCGACGCGAGGCGCGAGATCGCGACCCAGCGCCGAAGTCGCAAACAATGCTGCGCGGTATCCGCCTGATTTGACTCGATCGGCGGCCAGAGCCGCGGTTGCTTCGGGATTGTACTGAGCGAATCCATCGTGCTCGGATACGTAGACAATGTCGGCTCCGTACTGCGCAAGCTGATCAGCTTTCGCAGCCACGCCGGGTGCGCCGACGAGGAGAGCATGGACTTCTCCACCCGTTGCGTCAGCCAGCTTTCGCGCTGCGGTGACAGTCTCGAGCGCAACTTTTCTGAGCTCGCCGTTTCTTGTTTCCGCGAATGCAAGGATGTTCGCCATCAGAGAACCTTCGCCTCGGTTTGAAGAAGTCGGATGAGCTCGGGGACCGCGCCTGCGCCTTCGCCGACGATTTTTCCCGCGGCCCGATCCGGAGGAAGCTCGAGCTTCTCGACCTTCACTTTCGGCTCGCCGAGCTGCGCGGGCTTTGACTCCAGCGGCTTTTTCTTTGCGGCCATGATTCCCTTGAGGGACGGATAGCGCGCGGTGTTGAGCCCTTCGTCCACTGTCAGCACTGCGGGTAGCGAGAACTCGACAATTTCCTGTGCGCCTTCGAGCTCACGCTTGGCCGTGCCTTTTCCATCCGCAATGTCGAGCTGCGATATCGCAGTGACACATGCCATGTCGAGAAGCTCAGCTGTCATCGGTCCGGTGACGCCGTTCGATGAATCGGGCGACAGCTTTCCGAACAGGATGAGATCGTAGCCTCCGTCCTTCAGCTCGGCGGCAAGTGCGCTCGCGATAGCGAAACCGTCGAACGGAATCTTGTCGGCCTGCAGGTGTATGCCGCGATCGGCGCCCATGCTGAGCGCCTTTCGAATCGTCTCCTGAACCGCATTCGATCCCAGGGAGACTACAACTACCTCCCCCTGCCCTGCTTTTTCCTTCAGCTGCAGCGCGGCTTCGACGGCCCACGCATCGAAATCATTGATGTCGAATTTGACGCCTGTCTCGTCGAGTGAGGCGCCGTCTGAAGCAATTTTGAACCGCACGTCCATGTCGGGGACGCGCTTGATGCACACGGCGATCTTCACCCGGTGCTCTCCCATGTGAAAGATTTCACTAAAAATACCCGACCCGGGGGCTCAGGTGGAGTTGGCAGGACTTATATGAAAAGATCGAGCCAAACTTGCACTCCGGTTTTACTGAGCCGACTGGCGGTCCGCGGTTGGGTGCCGCAATCTTCCCTTGCCGGGCCCGCCATCACGCCGCCCGTCCATTGAGGACCCTGCATGCGCCCCATCCTGTTTCGCTGGCGAAGCATCACCGTCTGGAGCTATCCGGCAATGCTGTATGTCGGATTGGTTGCCGGAGTTTTCGTGGGCAATCTCGCCGCCCGCGAGACAGGAACGGATGCGCTCCGGGTTTTCATCGCGACTCTCGTTCTCATTCCTCCCGCGATTGCCGGCGCGCGATTGCTCTACGTGGCAGCCCACTGGAGCGAGTACCGCGACGACACTCGTCGACCATCAGGAGAATCTTTAAATGTCAAATGATCTGACGGGAGACTACGACGTCGTAGCGCAGTTCTCCATGGACGCAGTAAATCGCATTCTGGCCGGTATGCATCGGGGAAAGCGACTTCCCCACGCTCTCTCGATGGCAGTGGATGACTATCCCGAATCGCGGATAGGCAAAGGGTTTGTGTCGATCGTCGACCGGCTTGGGTCTGCAGTCGTGGATCCTGCCAAGGTGCGAAAGTCCGCATACACGAGTTTCTCGAGTGCCACACTCACCGAAGAAGTAATTCGCAACGTCGATCCGGTGGTCAACTGGCGCCCCGATCCGCAGCAGCCGCCGAAGATGCAGACGATGTCCGGGCAGGTGGGCCAGGATATTGGGACACTCGGCATTTCCGACACACACACAAGCGTCATCGACGGAATTGGGATAGTCCCGGAGTACAGCTACCTGTCTGGTGTGGCACAGCTGCAGCTCGGTCCGCCGACGATGACTCTGCCCGGCAGTCGAACCGACAGAGCCGAGGTGCACACTCCGGTGATGGTCCGCTACCTCCCCGAGGAGCAGACCATGCCGCTCGCGGAGTTCATGCGCGGGGAAATTGTTACGACATTCGGAGTGAAACAGGTCTCGTCAACGGCGGGATCGAACGTAGTCGTGGACACCGCCGGTGGTGCCCACTTCGACGTCAACTGGTCCTCCAATTCGCTTGACCCAAAAGAAAAAACAGCGATCGACAAGGCTCTCACCAAGTCGCTGAAAGAAACTTTTCAGCCGTCGACAACGCCGTTCCCGTCCAACGTGAAGCGAATGCACTTCAAGGGCTTTCCGGGCCAGAATGCAATCGCTGTAATGATGAATGTGCAGACCGACAACAACGCCGGTCCCGGTAGCGTCGGGAAAGTATTTCTTCAGCCGGACGACCATTTCGCCCTCGCGGTCAATGGCGATGCGATCACCGTTCCGTTCGCTGCGGCGGTAAACTCAGCGATCTTTCCGC
>JBDTNA010000344.1:0-3914 GCA_039933985.1 Gemmatimonadales bacterium
AGGGAAAAAACCAGGGACTCGGGCTCTAAACGGCAGGCATGCCACCGGCATCCTAGTATTAACACGGAATGGCATCTCCCTCGTTGGTTCCAACGTCGCCGAGCGGTGGGTCATCGGATGATCTGGTTCGTCGTGCGCAGGCAGGCGACGGCTCGGCGTTCGAGGCACTGTACCGCGCGCATTCACCTAGAGTGTTCGCGCTTTGCCTTCGGCTTTCGGGGGGTACAACCGAGGACGCGACGGAGCTCATGCAGGATGTGTTCATTCGCGCCTGGCGCGGACTCGGCAGCTTTCGCGGTGAGAGCGCGTTTTCGTCGTGGCTCCACAGGCTGACTGTGAACGCGATGCTCGAATCGGCGCGGTCGGAGAAGCGGCGAACCGCAAGAGTGTTGACGATGGAGGATCCGGGAACGATCGGCGCGATTGCGTTGAGCTCGAGTCCCGAGCTCAGGGTGGATCTCGATCGAGCTATCGCGTCGTTGCCGGAAGGTGCGCGAATCGCATTTGTGCTTCACGAGATAGAGGGGTACCAGCACGGAGAAATCGCAGCGCATCTCGGTGTGGCCGAGGGAACAGTGAAGGCGCAGCTGCACCGCGCGCGCAAGCTACTCATACAGGCATTGAACAGATGACAGGAGACACTATCGACGAAGAGAGCCTGCGCGATCTGCAGGCACGTACGGCAAAGCTGCCGCGAGAGATCGAGCCGCCTGCGGATGCTTGGGCTAAGATCAAGGCGGAGATGGATCGTACTCGCGACATCGGGCAGGGTGTTCGGGCGAGCCGAGTGATCGCTCTCTGGCAGCGGCCGGCATTTCTTGCGGCAGCGGCGTTGCTGCTGGTCGCCGGATCGTCGGTAATTACGGCAGTTTCTCTTTCTCGACGAAATGAAGGGAATGATGATGTGACTGCAACTCGGTCGAGTGGAGCTACAGATCGTCCGGTTGCCAGCCGCGGAGTCGCTCCCGCGACATTCGCGGAATTCACGCTGGTCGAGAACGACTACATCAGTACCGCAAATCGTCTTTCAGCGATTCTCGAGAGTGGTGAGAGTCAGTTGTCGCCGGAGACAATCGCAAAGCTGAGGGAGAGTCTGCGCGTGATCGATGCGGCGATCCTCGAGGCGCGTCGTGCACTTGCTGCCGATCCGGCGAACAAGCAGTTGATCGAGATGCTGTCGACGTCGTACAGCCAGAAAGTTGATCTCCTGAGACGGACGACAGAGATGGGACGGAGCTGAGATGTTGAGATCACTGCTGCTCGCGTCCATGATCGCACTCGTCACGACGGAATCCTCGGCTCAGGCGAAATTGAATCGTGGACAGAAGCTCAACTCTGACGGCGCCGTTCGCATCTACAATCTCGTTGGCAGCGTTCGCGTGATCGGGTGGAATCGTGACTCGGTTGCTGTGCGCGGCTCACTCGGAAAGGGGAACTCCTTTCATATGGGTGGCGCGGCTGCGGGGATGAAGATGTTTGTCGAGGGAATTGATGAACGGAATCCGGCGCCCGCCGACATCGAGGTGTCGGTTCCGATGCGCGCGAAGGTCTGGGTGAAGACGGCTACGGCGAGCATCGAGGTAAGCGGCGTGACTGGCAGCCTGGATCTTTACGTAGTCGGCGGCAACATCAAGGTCACGGGAAATCCGGCCGACGTAAATGCGGAGGCGATCGATGGGTCGATTACGATTGTCGGATCGCCGTCCTGGGTGCGTGCAAAGAGTGCGAGTGGCGATGTCACGCTCGACGGTTCGAGCTCGGATGTCACGATATCGACTGTAAGCGGAAAGATCGACGTCGATGGAACGCGGATCGAGAGAGCAAAGTTCGAGTCGGTGACCGGCGACATTCGATTTGCCGGAAGTTTCGAGCGGGGTGGGCTTGTCAACTTCGATACGCACAGCGGTACCGTCGAAGTTGGAATACCGGCTGGCAATGGCGCTGATTTTGAGGTCGCATCGATTGCCGGCAAGATCGACAACCGTCTTACGTCGACTCGACCTGTCGCCGGGCGATATGGGCGTGGGGCTGAGCTGACTACATCGAGCGGGAACGGGGGAACGCGAGTTGTGATCCGGTCGTTCAAGGGGCCAGTCACTCTGTTGCGGAAGGACTGAGGCCTCGCGGGAACACTCGAACTGAGACCGTCGTTCCGCTTCCGCGCCGTCTAGCACACGCTCAGGGTAAGAAGCGATTCATTGTTGCTCGCTGCGCTCGCTACTATTTGATTCGCTTGCGGCTTAGCTCGAGGTATTGGGTGGCTCTCTCCACTTAGCGCAATTTTGCGATCTTCTCTCGCACACCCTTCCGCGACGGCTCGAGGGACAGTGCCTGTTCGTACGCTGAGCGTGCGCGAGCGGCCTCGCCGACTTCGGCCCAGTTGTCGCCAGCGTGCTCGTACGACTCAGCGTCCGGAAACATCACCGTTATGAGCTCAGCATACTCTGCCTCCTCGCGCGTTCGCCCCGCGTAACCGAGCTCATTGGCTATCCGCAGCATGACTGGGCGCCGGAGATCGGCACGTTGCGGCTTCGTCGCGATTTCGGCAGCACGGTCGAGCCCCTGCAAGCGCATCACCGTGTACAGTTCTTCTTCACTCGGCCCCGCGCTCGCGGGAAGATACTCCACCTCACCGCCGGGAATGGGCTTGCATTTCGGATCCTGCTGACCACGCATGAGAATCGCATCGAGATAGCAGCCAACGTATCGGGTTGCTGCGGTGTACATCGTCACCGCCTGCTCAGGTGTTCGCTGGGCCAGCGCAAATGAATCGATAGCGGTCAAAGGCCATGTACGTGAGTACTGCGGATAGCCGGTGAAATCCGTGTGCACCACGTATGGCATGCGGATGAGAGTCCGCGACGCAAACCGCAGAGAATCGACGATCTTCTCTCGAGGGAGCGGGTCCTGCTTGTACATGATGAGCATATGGCCGCGGAAACGCGCGGGCTCGAACGCGGGGGTCTCCCAGTATTTGTAGAAGTACGGCGCTGGGCGGGCGATGATCGATGGATCGCGGCCGATGACGACGCGCACGGCACTGTTGCGCAAAGCGAGCAACGTGGCATACACACCACCCATGCTCATGCCGATTGCGCCAACGCGGCTCGGGTCCGCTTCTGGAAACTCGCGCAGCACGGTAGCCAGCCCGAACGCGAGGTCGGATACTTGAACGTCGTAGCTGGCTGCGTCGTGGATGAACATCACGCTCCGGCGAGGGCTGGTGCCCAGCTGAGGAACGGAGACGACGATGAAACCGCGCGACGCGAGATACTCGCAGAACGGAATGTCCTCTTGCGTGTAGTCGCCTTGCCCAAGAGCATAGACAACGACGGGATGGTGACCCGGTTGCACACGCGCGTCCTGATGCGCGGCTGTGGGCGTGCTGAGAAGCGCATCATAAAGTGATTGCAATGCAACGATCCGACGAAACCCGGGGCCTTTGCCATCGCCGACGTCCACGTCGCGGATGAAACTCTCCTCGGCCTCGAAGCCCGGCGTTCGCGCCGGATCGAGGTAGCTCGCGATGGTTGTCGCTCGGCCGCCGCTCTGCGCCGGATACCACATGTTGATTCGAACAGGACGCGCCGGATCGACCGGCAGCCTCTTGCCGTCCTGGTCGACTGCCATCGTAAACGTCCGGGTCCGGTCCCGGCGCCAGAATGATCGAAATCCAACGAGATGCGGTCCGGGATCGAGTCCTTCCCAGAGCGGCCTTTGCGCCGACACCTGCGCGCGCGCCGGCTGGGTGAAGAGCAAATTCAGTGCGATAATGACCCAAAGGTGTCGGTACATCGAATCCTCGAATTGGAGTTGTTGAAGCCGTCGACTACTGCGCAGTCTTCTGCCGAACGATTATGTCGCCATGACCTGTCTCGGCTGCTACTTGAAGGTTGCCACTGCCAATCGAGATC
>JBDTNA010000345.1:0-3909 GCA_039933985.1 Gemmatimonadales bacterium
CTTCGCGCGGCGGCCCGTTGAATTCCCGAATCGGCTCCGCGATGACTGCGCCTGGGAGCGCTGCCGCTTTTGCGACCTGAGCATCGGCCGTCGCGATGAGCTTGTCCATGTCGGCGATGCGCACGTCGATCTGGGTAATGCGTTGCTGCATACCCGTTACCGCCGGACCTCCCACATCACCGTGATCTTCGATCTCGCGTAGATAGCTGTGCCGCTGAGAAGTGAGGGCATCGCGCTGGTTTCGCAGCTCATCCCGCATATTCTTCGCGCCCTCATAGGCAAGGGTCGCCGATGGAGCGGCGGTCCCGGCGAGTTCGGCGGTGGCGGGGGCTTGATCTGTTTGAGCTGTTGCCTGCATGTCTGGATTTCCTGAATGAGCCGTTCGGTCTGGTGATTCTCCCTGATCTACGCCCTTAAGAGTAGTGCTGTTTCAGCCGCTCGACGATGATCTGGAATGCTCAGCTTATCCAGCCCTTCATCGCCGGCAGCGTATCGCGCGCGCGCACGCCGGCCTCGAACGGTCCGAGAAGGTGCGCAATTCCGTTCGCGTAATAGCTCACGAGACCGCGGTTGGCCGGCATCACCGCGTACCCGTTGCCGGACTCGACGAGCATGTGCCGCATTTTCAGCATTTTCCACGCACGGTCAAACGTCTCCTCGATCGAACCCTCCGACTTGATCACGCGCGCATTCAGCTCAGCCAGAACCTCGCGCATGTCGCTCATACGCTCGATGAGTTTGTCGCGTGGAAGGAAGTCGCTGTCGAGCGACTGGATCGCGGCGCAGGCAAGACTCACTGGAGTGACGGGAATGATCGCGCCGACACGCACCATCATCTCGTCGCATAGCTGCTGAACCTTTGCGAGCCGTTCGTGTCTTGGCAGCTCGAACAGTCGCTCGCCTTCCGAGTCCTGCAGGGCAAACCAGGGAGCCAGCGATACCGGTTCACCGATGGTGACGGCGGCGCGTCCGTATCGCTTCCATCGTCGCGCAAGAAGGCGCGCTCCGTTCCACCACGCGTACCTGGCAACCTCATAGAATTGCGCGGACTTTGGCGAGGTTCGCTGGCCTTCCGTGATCGCCAGCTCGCGCAGAAGCGACCGATCTTCCAGAACCCTGTCGTAACTGATTCCTACGGGAACGAGATAGATGCGATCGCGATACTCTGGCTCACGCCCGACGCCTATGATGTAGTCGAGCAGTCCGATTTTCGCCGTCCGCAGCTTGCCGTCGCGGCTGAGTCCGCCTTCAGGAAAAATTCCCTGGGTCACTCCGTTCTTCGTGATCATCTGAACGTACCGCTCGAGCACTTTGTGATAGAGCGGCTCGCGGAACTTCCTGCGGATGAAGTACGACCCGAAGCTCTTGAAGATGTACTCGAGCGGAAACGCGCGCGCCCATTCTCCAACCGCGTAGGAAATGGCGACTTTGCCGGTCAGCACATATCCGACAAGGAGATAGTCGGCGTTGGACCGATGATTCATCAGATAGACGACGATCGCGTCCTTCGGCAGCGATTCCGGTCCGCGCACGCCATGCTGATCGGCCGAGACTTTGTAGAACATGTTGAGCAGCGCGCGGCTCACGAAATAGCCGAACCGGTAATACGCGATGATGCTGAAGAACGGAACGATTTCGTCGATGTACCGATCGACCTTTTTCCAGACGGTATTGATGTCGAGGCCGCTATCGTGTACATGTACCTTCACGGCTTCCGCAATTTCCGGGTCGGCGAGGAGGGCCTCGCGGATCCGGGTCTTGCCGGTCAACTTGAATCGGTCGATTCGCGCGCCGCGTTTCCTGACAGAGCGGATCGCGCTTCGATTCACTTTGCTCCGCAGGAAATCGAGCGCCATTTTGAGACAATCGAGGGTCGGACTACCGGCGATTCCGCCTCATGTTACGACCAAATCCGGGTTAGGGCAAAGTCCGCGCGGCTGGCAGTTCATATTACGGCCCCGAACTTGAAATCGTCGGAGTCATGACCAAAAAACAAATGCTGATCACGACCGTCGCTTGCGCGCTTCTCTCCCTGTTTTCGGCCTGTGTCGAATTCAAGGACGACAGTAAGGAGACGAAGAAGACCGAGCAGACCGCACCGGCACCAGCTCCGGCGCCAGTTGGCGTCGCCGGCGGCGACACTACGGATGTCTCTGTCCCGTCTTACGACGTCGCGGCACTGGACACTGCCGGGCTCGGCAAGGAGATACCGTCAGCCCTGACCGATTCGGCGGTGCAGAACGTGAAGCTCGCCTCCGCCGATGCGCCGATAACAAAATTCCCGGCGAGGATTCCGACTCAGGGGCCGGTTGCTCTTCAACTCCAGATTCTCCTCGACCGCGCGAACTTTTCTCCCGGTATCGTAGACGGGGCATGGGGCAAGAATGCGGCAAAAGCACTCGCGTTCTTCGCCACCAATGAAGCAAGCGGGGACACTGTTGCCTCTCCGAAATCACGGCCGGCGATGGATCGCGCAACGTACGATCGCCTGCGTGCGGCGGCCGGGTCTGGACCGCTGCTGCTTCAGTACACGATCACTGCCGGCGATGCGCAGGGACCGTTCGTACAGATTCCCGATCTTGTGTATGAGCAGGCGAAACTCAAGTGCCTCTGCTATTCGTCGATCGGAGAAGCACTGTCGGAGCGATTTCATACATCGCAGAAGCTTCTCGCGCAGCTGAATCCGAAAGTGAAGCTCGACGCGCTGCGCGCCGGGACGGTATTGACCGTTCCAAATGTCAGAAACGAAACCGACGCATCGGCTGCCGACTCGGTTCGAATCGCGAGGCTCATCATTTCGAAAACAGGCTTCTGGACGCACGCCGTCGATGACCGGGGCCACATCATCTATCATTTCCCATCGACACTGGGCGCGGGGTACGATCCGTCGCCGACCGGTGATTTCAAGATTGTCGGTTTGTCTCACAACCCTACGTTCCACTACCAGCCGAAGCTTTTCGCCGAAGTTCCCGACGACAAGCCCGAAGCGCGTTTGCCTGCCGGACCGAATTCTCCCGTTGGTGTCGTGTGGATCGGTTTATCGAAGCCGCATTACGGCATTCATGGGACATCAACGCCCGAGACGATCGGGTACGCCAATTCGCACGGCTGCGTTCGCCTTACGAATTGGGACGCGAGTCAGCTGTCTGATCTGGTGGAGAGCGGGACGCCCGTGGTCTTCCGATAGCTGGAACTGTCGACGCTCCCGCTATTTGGGGTCACAACTGCAAAGAACAAAAACCAAGAGAACAAAAACCAAAAGAACAAAAACCAATGGAACACTGCTCGTAGCATATAGAACGGATACAACGAATGTGGAGCGGATAACGATGAACCCGACAAAAAGGGGAAGAGCTTTCGCCCTTCCCCTTTCATGTAGATCTCTGCCCTCGCTCTACTCTTCGTCCGGGAACATCTTCGGAAGCGCTCCACCTTTCGGCACGAGCTCCTCCTCGAGATCAGGCTCCGCCAGAATCTCCGCAATCGACGGCTCCGGAAGAATCTCCGGCTCCGGTGGAAGCGGCGCTCCCTCGATATCCACTTCCTGGTACCGATACATACCGGTTCCGGCAGGAATGAGGTGACCGATGATGATGTTCTCCTTGAGGCCCATGAGCTCGTCCCGCGCGCCGCGGATCGCAGCGTCGGTCAGAACACGCGTCGTCTCCTGGAAGCTCGCCGCCGAAATGAACGACTGCGTCGTGAGACTGGCCTTGGTGATTCCGAGCAGCAACGGCTCGGACATCGCCGGAGCGTCCTTCTTTTTCTTCGCCCGCTCGTTGGCATCGCGGAAGTGCTGCTTGTCCACGTGCTCGCCTTCGAGGAACGCCGTATCTCCAGAATCCAGAACACGCACCTTCTGAAGCATCTGCCTCACGATCACGCCAATGTGCTTGTCGTTGATCTTCA
>JBDTNA010000346.1:0-3905 GCA_039933985.1 Gemmatimonadales bacterium
GACTTGCGATCGAGCGTCAGCGAACGCTTCGCGTAGATCTCGGCCGAGTCGAGCTTGTTGGCGTTGAGTGCGGTGATGGCCGCGTTGGTGACGTTGAGCCATGCCTTCTGCTGGCGGAACGGAGCCATGTAGGCGGCGCATGAAGGCGAGCTCTGCTCGACGATCGTGATTGCAGAATCGGCTGCGGCGAAGAGATCGATCGTGCCGTTCGGATCAGCCGCAAGTCCCACGGCCGAGCGAGGCATCACGGCCTGAATGCTGGGCTGCTCGAGCAGGAGGACATATGCGGACGCAAGAAGAAATGAGCGCCCGACTGGATTTTCATTTTTCGGATTCGGCACGGAGAGCGCCGCGACGATATCCTTGAGGTCCTTCGTTGGATCGCCGCCCTTCATATTGGAATTTGCCCGGGCAAGCGACAGTGTTGCGCGCGCGACTGACTGTGGCTTGTTCTGATCGATGTCGCAGGTTCCGGCGGTCCCTGCGGCAGCGGTCTGCTGCGCGAATGCGGGCGCAGCCGATACTATGGTAGCGGCAGCAAAAAGGGTTGAATACAAAGCTTTCATCGACTGGCTCCTGCTGGGTGGATGCAGAAAAGAGGCGTGCCGGCCCATTCGGGCGGGGGTGGCCGAAGCTGTTAAGGTGGCGACTGCCGGTACTAATATACCCGGCTGGGAACAGGGTTCCAGAAAGCCAAACATTTGACCGTCCACTGACAGTACACTCAGGGAAAGGGGGTCGCGTTGCCCAGGAATCCTCTCGTGCTGGTGCATGGCTACTCCGACAATTCCCGGGCCTTTGACCCGTGGAAAGGTCTGCTGGAATCACGCGGATACGACGTCTCGACCATTCACGCCTGCAACTATCGTTCACTTACGAATGAAGTAACCATCCGCGACATAGCCGAGGGATTCGATCGGGCGCTTCGGATGCAGGCGGGTCTGGCGCAGGATGAGCCATTCGACGTGATCGTCCATTCGACAGGAATGCTGGTGATACGCGCGTGGCTGACCGCATATGCCGGAAGACGGGACCGGCTCAAGCATCTCATCGGTCTCGCCCCTGCGACTTTCGGATCGCCTCTCGCTCACAAGGGTCGCAGCTGGCTCGGCGCGCTCTTCAAGGGGAATAAGCAGCTCGGTCCGGATTTCCTTGAGGCGGGTGACCGGATTCTCGATGGGCTCGAGCTCGCGGGCCGATTCACCTGGGATCTCGCGCATCAGGACATGCTCGGCGACGAGACTTTCTATGGGCCGACGAAGCGGACTCCGTTCGTGTTCATCTTCTGCGGAAACGAGCCGTACGCAGGCATCAGGAAGCTCGTCCAGGAAGATGCGACCGATGGGAGCGTGCGGTGGTCGGGATGTGCGCTCAATACACGAAAGATCGTTCTCGATCTGACGCAGGATCCGGCGCGTCCGGGATCGGAGCGTCGCGTGTCGGTCGCTCCGTGGAAAAATGTCGATGCGCCGCTCATTCCAGTCGATGGAAAAAATCATTCGACGATCATTGGGGATCCAGGTGCGGAGCTCGCGGATCTCGTGGATTCAGCTCTCCAGGTGAATAGTGCTGCGGATTACACCGAGTGGTATGAGCAGGCGACGAAGCGGACTGCCCAGACTTCGAAGAAAATGGAGCAGTGGCAGCAATTCGTGATCAGGGCGGTGGACGAGCGTGGCGATCCGATCACTGATTACAACATTCAGCTCTACACACGGACGGCGAAGGGACGGGCGACGGAGATTCGGCCGTTCGACATCGACGTGCATACATACCGCGGCGATGCGAGCCTGAGATCCTTCCATGTGAATCTGGAAAAGGTCGGGCACGAGGCCCTCGCGAACCTGTGGGTACGGGTGATGGCGTCGTCGGGATCTCAGCTTGTCGGGTATCAGGGTTTCAGCAGTGTGTCGGTTGATTCGCCGGAGAGCGCTGCCGATGCGGACAAATGGGATGCGGAGCTCGATATCTCGGGGCTCGTGGATGATAAGGGCGTGAAGTTTTTCTATCCGTTCACGACGACTCTGGTCGAGCTTCGAATGAATCGAGAGCCGTTGCCGCTGACGGGAAAGAACCAGGTGTGCTGGTTCTGATGCTGTCGGCGGGTGATAATTCTCCAGTGGCAAAAATGCAATTGGCCACGGAGTCACGGAGCCACCGAGAAAAAACGAACGGGTATTCCTTGATTGTGATACGAAAGTACTTGAGTGTTGCTGCTCTTTTGTGTGGAGTTGTTTCCTGCGCCCCTGAGCCCACGACCCCGGCCGATACGAATCTCGCGGGGACGTGGACCGCGAATGCGAATCTCTACAGTCTCTCAAACTTCAAGCTCGAGCTGATTCAGGAACCGAAGGGGATCGTGAGCGGGATGTGGTTCGCGAATGGCTCGGGCGGAGGTGGGGGATGCCCTGTTTCCACTCCTTGCAACGCGTTCGGAAATCTGATCGGACGAAATACTATCGCGCAGGTTGAGCTCGAGCTGCTTGGCGCCGGAAGATTTGAGGGAGTGCTGATTGAGCCGACCCGTTTGCGCGGGATTTTCTCGGTTCAGGAATCCTACGATACGATCACGTTCAATCGGGTCTCGAACACCGTCTCGAATCGAGTTGTGCAGTGAGTCCCGCGTCGCCGCACCAGAAGGCAATCAATCATCTGAAGCGTGTCGATCCGGTGATGGCCGATATTATTTCAAGAGTCGGTCGCTGCACGTTGTCACCGCGTACTGAGTGGACGCATTTCGATGCGCTTGTCCGATCGATTGTGTATCAGCAGTTGTCGGGCGCGGCAGCAGCGACGATACACGGTCGAGTGGTCGCGCTGATCGGTGATGGCGCGGACACGCCGGGAAAGATCGTTCAGACGACGCACGAGCAGCTTCGTGCTGCCGGATTGTCCAATGCGAAAGCCCGGTATGTGCGCAATCTCGCGGAGCATGTGCTGGATGGTTCGCTGCCGGTGAATTCGCTGCATGAGCTGAGCGATGACGAGATCATCGAATCGCTCATTCAGGTGAAGGGCATTGGCCGGTGGAGCGCGCAGATGTTCCTGATGTTTCGCCTCGGTCGTCCTGACGTGCTTCCCGAGCTGGATCTTGGAATTCAGAAGGGGATGCAGAAGGCATATCGTCTGCGAAAGCTCCCGTTGCCGAGGCAGGTGTTGCGTCGAGGTTCCAAGTGGGCGCCGTTCCGGACAGTCGGCGCCTGGTACATGTGGCGGATACTCGAGGTCGATTAGGCGGTTTCTAATTTCCCGCCCACGAACCTAGCCATTCGGCAACGATGCTAGCTTGGATATCTGCAGGCGCGACCCATGCGTGTGCTTTGCGAGGCTTGATTCAGTTATTCAAGGAGCGGTACGATGCCCAAGGTTGATTTCAATGCACTGCCCGATACTGCGCGCGTGTGGGTCTACGGAGCCGAGCGCGAGCTGGGTGAATCTGGAGAGAAGCAGCTACTCTCGGCCGTCGATTCCTTTCTCGATCAATGGAAGGCGCACGGAACTCCGTTGTCTTCGTCGCGCGACTGGTGCGAAGGACGATTTCTCACCGTAGCGGTCGATCAGGAGCAGGCGGGGGCGTCGGGATGCTCGATCGACGGATTGTTTCGCAACCTGAAATCGCTCGAAGGCGAGCTTGGAGCACAGCTTGTTCCCAGCGGCCTGGTCTACTATCGCGCACGCGACGGAAACGTGCGAGCAGTCAGCCGGGATGAATTCTCGGAGACGGCGGCACGTGGTGAGATTGACGATGATACAGAAGTGTTCGACCTGTCCGTGACGTCGCTGGCGGAATGGAAGGGCCGGTTCAAGTCAAAGGCGGGAGAGTCATGGCACAAGTCCCTCATGTCCGACCACGCCTGATCGATGAAGACTCACACTTCGTAGCTACACTCTGAGGTGATCGGCGC
>JBDTNA010000347.1:0-3869 GCA_039933985.1 Gemmatimonadales bacterium
TCGTCGGAAGCCGGAACGACAGTCCATTGCGTCAGGAGATCAGCGAACGGGTTCTTTCCACCCTGATAGGCGAACGGATCGCCCGGTTTCACGTTCGGGTCGTTCTGATTCCAGTCGATCTGTGCGAACCGCTTCTTCGCGTAATCCTTCGACAGAAGACCCTTTGTCGGCTGGTCTCGTGCGAAGGACGGATCTCCGTAGTAGAAGTCGCGATCAGCGAACGCGAGACTCATCGCCTGATAAATGGTGTGCATGTACTTCGGCGAGTTGTATCCCATCGACTTCAAGTCGGCGTTCTCGAGGATGTTGAGCGCCTGGAGCATCGCCGGACCCTGCTGCCAGAACGGAAGCTTGTAGACCTCGATGCCGCGGTAGCCGGTGCTCACCGGCTCCTCGATCTTCACCTTCCATTTCGCGAGATCTTCCATCGTGAACAGGCCGCCCTGCTCGCGCACGCCTCGCACTATCTCCAGCGCAATGTCGCCTTTATAGAAGCGATCGTATGCGGCGTAGATCGCTTCCTTGCGCGACTTCCCGGCCTTCAGTGCGTTCTGCTCTGTCTCGACGAGTTTCCTCAAGGTGACGCCAAGATCTCTCTGCACGAATATCTCGCCGGGCTCAGGGCCCTCATTCGTCTGGCCAGGATGCGTGAAATACAACGCACGCGAATACGGCCATTTCCTGATCTCGTCTTTGTATTTCTCGACCAATGCGGTTGTCTGCGCTTCCATCGGATAGCCGTCGGCCATCTCGATCGCCGGAGCCAGCACATCTTTGAGCGACATCGTTCCGAATTCCGCGAGCATTGTCATCAGGCCGCCCGGAGTTCCGGGAGTGACCGCGGCGAGAGGACCGTATTCGGGCGGATAGCGATATCCCTTTGATTTGTAGTACGCGGCTGTAGCCCCGGTTGGTGCGACTCCGAGCGCGTTGATGCCGATGACCTTCTTGAGTTTCGGATGATAGATCAAGGCCTGCGTCTCACCGCCCCATGACAGCACATCCCACATCGTCGTGCCCGCTGCAAGCATCGCGCATGCGGCATCGATCGCGTTGCCGCCTTTCTGGAACATCATCGAGCCGGCGGTCGCACTGAGAGGCTTGCCAGTGATAGCGATCCAGTGCTTAGCGTGAAGTGGCGGCTTTTGCGTTTTCTGCGCCGTGGCAGGCGCGAATGGTGCAGCCAGTACGAAGGCAAAAAGAAAGAATCGGACGAATCGCATGGGGGCGAGCTCAAGGCGGAGGGTGGGCATTCAGCTGTTGAATGTGCTGCACGTAGACGCGGGTCGCCATGCAAATGTGGCAACCCAAAACATCGAAAACCACGGATGCGAGATGCCGGAGGCGCAGATGGAAGTTGCGAGGTAATTCTCGCATCTGATCACTGTGCTTCCGAGATCTCGGATCCGTGTCGTTCGATTTCCGTTGTATTTTCAGGCCATGCCGACGGCTCGGAAGCGCCCCGAAGTCACGCTGCGTGTCGCGTCGAAAATGCTCTCTCGCGCAATGACCCTGCGGTGTCCTCACTGCGGTGCGCGCGGCATTCTGCAGTCGTGGTTCAAGCTGAAGGAGCGCTGCCCGCGTTGCGGCCTTCACCTCGACCGCGAGGAAGGCGACTACTTCCTTGGCGCCTACATGATCATGCTGATGTTGATGGAGGGATTCTTTGCGGTCGGGTTTCTCATCGTGCTGCTGATCACTTGGCCCGATCCGCCGTGGGAGGCGATTCAATGGGTGGGCGCTGTTGTGCTGGTCGCGGGGATCCTGATCGCGTATCCGTTTGCGAAAACACTGTGGATCGCGTTCGACATCATGTTCAGGCCCGTCGGTTCATCTGAGCTGCGATGGAATGCCGGTGATCCGGCGATCCAAGGCGACGTTCGAAACGACGACGACGCTCGGCGCTGACTACTCGTCGGTTGCGAATGGCACTTCGACTTCGGTGCCATCGCGCGCGACGATTGTCTGCGGAAATATCTCTTTGGCCTGGCCAAGCAATTCCGACGCGTTGACGGAGTAGCGCGCCGAGAGGTGTGTGAGCACGAGCTGCTTCACTCCGGCTTTCGCTGCAATCTGCGCGGCCTCTCGCGCTGTTGCGTGCCCCGTCTCGATTGCGCGTGGCTGCTCGTCATCGGCGAATGTCGCCTCATGAATCAGCAAGTCCGCCCCTTCCGCCGCCTTAACGGTCGACTCGGCCGGCCGCGAATCGCCGGTAAAAACAATTCTCCTTCCCGCACGCGGCTGTCCAACCAGATCCGACGGAAGGACCGTGCGCCCATCGTCGAGCGTAACCGGCTGTCCCTTGTGAAGCTTTCCCCAGGCGGGTCCTTCGGGAATTCCCATCTCTCGCGCCTTATCCGGATTGAATCGGCCGAGGCGGATTTCTTCGATCAGCGCGTATCCGAGTGCGAGCTTGTCCTTGTGGTCGACTGCGTACGGAAGGATCGAATATCCTTTCCGAGCAATCGGAGTGTCCGGAACGACTTCGTTGATCTCGAGAGGAAATGGCTGCTTGTCGCTGCCGAGAGCGATTGCCTGCTTGAGAAGCGATTCAGAACCTTTGGGACCCCAAAGGCGCATCGGCTCGATTCTGCCCTGTAACGCTAACGTGCGAAACAGTCCGATGACGCCGAGCATGTGGTCGGCGTGCATGTGGGTGAAGAAGATGTCGGCGAGGGCGAAGCTCGTTCCGTAGCGCATCATCTGCCGCTGCGTTCCTTCGCCGCAATCGAACAGCAGCGTTTCGCCTTCGCGGACAATTGCGATGGCGGTGACGTTGCGCTCGACCGTCGGGCGCGACGCTGAAGTTCCGAGGAAGCGGACCGTGAGCGACATGCGGCTGAATATAAGCTGCCCGTGTGGCGTGCCTGCCGCTGTTGGGGGTGCGGAGAATCGGCCCCCGGTGCAGCTTTGGTGGCTGAAATATTTTTATCCCCACACATGAGGTTCCGATGAAGCGAATCGCGACTGCAGTGATGATTTTCGTGGCCGTTCCGGCGATGGCGCAGGCTCCGGCGGCAAATGTTGGCGTGGCCAGTGCGAAAACGGTCTGGGATGGCATGACGCAGAACATCATCAAGTCAGCTGAGCAGATGCCCGAGTCCGACTATGCATTCAAGCCGGTGTCGACGGTTCGGAGCTTTGGGGAACTGATCGGCCACGTCGCAGGTGCGCAGTACATGTTCTGCGCGGCCGCGCTGGGCGAGGTGCCGAGGGGAGAGGCGGACGTCGAAAATACGGTGAAGACCAAGGCGGGTCTTGTCGATGCGATGAAGGCGTCGACCGAGTACTGCAAGAGGGCATATGCGCAGACGGACGCGGCTTCTGCGGCGTCAACAAAACTCTTTGGTGGTGATGTAACGCGTATGTATGCGTTGACGCTGAACGCGGCGCACAATGGAGAGCACTACGGAAACATCGTTACTTATCTGCGGATTAAGTCGATGGTTCCACCGTCGAGCCAGCCGCGGGCTGGCCAGTAGTCTATCGTGTTTCCAGGCAAAGCTTTAGGAGGCCTTACCTGAGGGGTCGTCGAGCGATTTCTCTTGACTTGGCGGCCCGGCTGCGTAGATTGCACTGAGTCTGAGGCCCCGCAGCTTTTCAGCGGGGCTTTGACGTTTGGACCCGATGCGACGGGTTGCAAGTCCTCTTTCGGGAGGCGAGTTTCAGTTCGTCGCGAGCATTTCGCGGGGCTGTAGCTCAGCTGGGAGAGCGCACCGTTCGCATCGGTGAGGTCAGGGGTTCGATCCCCCTCAGCTCCACTTTAATTCTGATCGCAACTAGTTGCGATTGCAGGTGTAGAAGGTCAGTAGAATAGCTGCCCGCCGCCGTTCGGTAGGACGTAGAGTTCCAATGACGGCGAGCGTGGC
>JBDTNA010000348.1:0-3857 GCA_039933985.1 Gemmatimonadales bacterium
TTATGCGGGATCGTCCAAGTCCAAATGCTGCGGCTGATTTTTTTTTCGCCGCAAGCATCAACATTTCTTGATTGGAGGATAAACATGGAAACGTCCGCCGCTGAATTGACCGATGTCGTCAAAGAGAAATACGGTGAAGCTGCTCGCCGAGCAGCCGAAGGTGCGAAGTCGAGCTGCTGTGGTCCCGTCAGCTCGTGCTGCGGCGGCGACGCCTTCAACGGCAGCACCGATCCGATCACTTCAAACCTCTATGTCAACGGCGAAACCGACGAGCTTCCATCCGCGGCCGTGCTTGCTTCACTCGGCTGCGGAAATCCCACCGCCCTCGCACAGCTCGAGGAAGGCGAAGTTGTCCTCGACCTCGGCTCTGGCGGAGGAATCGACGTCATTCTTTCCGCGCGAAGAGTAGGGAAGACGGGAAAGGCGTACGGCCTGGACATGACGGACGACATGCTCGCGCTCGCAAGAAGAAATGCCGAAGAAGCGAACGTCACCAACGTCGAGTTTCTGAGGGGTCAGATCGAATCGATTCCTCTGCCGGGTAACTCCGTCGATGTCATCATCTCCAACTGCGTGATCAATCTCTCGGGTGACAAGAGGAAGGTTCTAGCGGAAGCATTCCGCGTGCTGAAACCCGGCGGCAGATTTGCCGTGAGTGATGTCATTGTTCGAGGGGAGACTCCGCCAGAGGTGCGAAAGAGCATGGAGCTGTGGATTGGCTGCGTCGCCGGCGCGCTCGAGGAGCAGGAGTTCCTGTCGCTGCTGCGAGAGGTGGGATTTGACAATCCGACCATTGAGCCGACTCGTGTCTACGAAGCTCAGGACGCGGCAGCATTTCTTGCAGGCACAGGACTCGACGTCGAGACACTGGCAGTGCAGATCGATGGAAAATTCATGAGCGGCTTTGTTCGCGCGACAAAACCAGGCTCGTCGCCAAAGCGAATGAAAGTATTGGCGGAGTCTATCGCGACAGAAGCGTCCTCATGCTGCGGCCCTGAGTGCTGCGCATCATGACGATGCGTTACGCGCTCATCTCTGACATTCACGCGAATCTTCCTGCATTGCAGGCTGTTCTCGCAGACATAAGCGCACGACAGGTCGGTGAGACACTTCACCTTGGCGATCTGGTCGGTTACGCACCGTGGCCTAATGAAACCGTTCAGACGCTGCGCGATGCTGGAATCAAGGGCATCTCGGGAAACTACGATTCGACGGTCGCGACGGACTACAAGAATTGCGGATGCAAGTATGAAGATCCGCATCAGGCTGAGCTCTCCCATCTGAGCTACGAGTGGACGAGACTAAATGCCTCGGCCGAGACGAAGGCTGCACTCGGTGCACTACCGTTCAGTCTCGACCTCGCGCCATTCGGCGGACATGCGTCCGGACCTCGCGTCGCTCTCTTCCATGGCACGCCAACGCTCAACACCTTGTACTGGACCGAAGATCGATCGGACGAATTCTGTCTTTCGATGGCCCAGAAGGCGGGACTGAAAAAAGGTGACGCGATTGCCTTCGGCCATACGCACCTGCCTTGGACCCGGGAAATCGACGGCATTCGCTTCATAAACACCGGAACCGTCGGACGTCCAAAGGACGGAGACTGGCGCGCTGGCTATGCGCTGCTCGATGTCCACGAGAACGGAGTTTCGAGCGAATATGTCAGGGTCGAATACGACGTCGAGCTCGCCGCCAAAGCGATCAGGGCGAGCTCGTTGCCCTCGGAATTCGCCGATCAGCTTATGAACGGCGGGAGAAACGCGGTCGTTCTCGGCGGGTAAGCGTCAACCTCGCGTTTACGAAGCGCCTCCCGGTGTGACGGTAACCATAAAGACAACCGGGTTTGGAATACCGCTCACGGCCGCCCTGATCGTTGCTGTGCCGGCGACCGGGCCCGCGGTGTAACGCGCGGAAGCGTGTCCGGCGGCGTCCGTCAGCGAGGCCGTTGTGTTCAGTGAGCCGCCGCCCGTCACTATCGTCCAGTTGACAGTGACGTTCTGCATGACGGTGGCGTTCTGATCGAGTACCTCCACCACCAGCGGGTTCACGAGCGCTGCTCCAGTCTGCGCACTCTGCCCGTTGCCGGTGACTATCCCGATTGCCGAAGGGACGACGGATTCCGTGGGGGTTCCCCCAGTGCACGCAACGAGGATCAATGCCACCGCGAGGATTGTCGAAGCGACCAGCCGCTTCGCCGCAGACGATCCAGAAGATGCGAATGTCATTTCATGATTTGAGGAAGTCGAGCATCAGCTCGGTGAGTTTCGCCGCGTGTGTTGCTGCGAATCCATGGGGTGCTCCCTTGATTACCTCGAGACGGCTCCCGGGAATCATTTCGTGCGCAATCTTGCCCGAAATCTCGAACGGCACAATGCGATCGCTGTCACCGTGAATTACAATCGTCGGAATTTTGAACTTCTTCAGGTCGTTCCGGAAATCGGTCGTTCCGAATGCGGTGATGCACTCCTGCGTCGCGATGGAAGAAGCGCCCCACGCGATCCACTTGCTGAATGGGATGAGGTCAGCGTTCGCGTCCTTCGAATTCGCATCGTAGTTGTAGAATGCCGGAAAGAAATTCGCGAGGAATGACAGGCGATCAGCCTTGACGCCGGCGATCATTCCGTCCAGCACCGATCCATCGAGTCCGGCCGGATTGTCGGCCTCCTTGAGCATGAACGGTGTCACGGAGCCGAGCAGCATGGCCTTCGACACGCGATCGGTGCCGTAGCGGCCGATGTAACGAGCCACCTCGCCTCCGCCCATCGAAAATCCGGCAAGAGTTGCATCGCGCAGATCGAGCTGATTGATCAGGTCATTGAGATCGGACGCGAAGGTGTCGTAGTCGTATCCGGCCGGCGGCTTCCCCGACTCACCGAAACCTCTGCGGTCATAGGCAACGCACCTGTATCCTGCATCCACGAGCCCGTTGATCTGCGTTTCCCACATACGATGGCTCAACGGCCATCCGTGAATCAGCACGACCGTTTTGCCCTTGCCGACATCCTGGTAGTAGATGTCCGTCTGATTCGTTCCAGTCGTCTCCACGTACGGCATGCATGGCTCCTATTGCTTCAGTGATAATTGGCCTGATACCAGCGAGCGAATCATGTGCCGCGTCCTTTTGACCCTGCACACCTCGTGCGCTCGTAGCTCGAATTCATTATATGAAAGCATGAGCAATAACTTATCCAGCGTCCGGACAGTTGCTTTGATCGGGCTGGTGCTTCTGTTGGCGCATCCTCTCAGGGCGCAGGGCGCTGCCGACACACCGGAAAGCACAATCCGGCAGCTCGTGCGCGCCATGTACGCCGCCGACGGAGCGAGCTTTACGAAACTCACGCTCGCTGATCCACGAATTCATCTGCTGACCACGGGGGGCAGCGTAAATGCCGACGGATTGCGCGAGCTCGACGAAGATCCCACCGGAGTGCAGATCATCCCCAAGCGCCCGTTTCAATATCGAGGCGCCGCGGCCAAACCTGGTCCCGCTGGAAAATTTCCAACGGGTACCACAGCAGTGTACGTAGTCGCGCATCACCGAAGTCCGTTGGTGATGGTGCTGCAACGCGAAGCCGACGGATGGAAGGTGGATCCGCGATGGTGGCTCTCGATGGTGGAGATGGCACAATCACAGTCAGGGCCGAAGGAAGGGACGGCCGAGTATGCCGCGCGCGGCCTGATTGCGACGATGATTGCGATGGACAAGGCGGAAGCGCTTCGCTTCGCAACGCCTGGTACCAGCGGCGACGCACTATTCCTCGGCGCACCCTCTCAACGTGAGCCTTCCGGACAACTGGATGCCCTCGCGATGGAGATGCCGATTGTCGAGTTGAAGCCTGGCGAGTTTCGGCGGCTTC
>JBDTNA010000349.1:0-3854 GCA_039933985.1 Gemmatimonadales bacterium
CTGAACGGCACCGCGTCGTCAGTTCGCACATTTTTTCTCTGGAGCTGAATCGTTGCGAGACAGCAGATCAGGTACACGATCAAAGCAGACAACACCGACAGCGCGACCAAACCGGCGAAGCTTCCGCTGATCGCCAGTGCGGCCGCGGCCACCGCATGGATCACGATCGCGACATGTGGCGTTCGAAAGCGCTCATGAACCCTGCCGACGATCGACGGGAGCAGCCCATCGCGGCCGAGCGCGAAAAGGCCTCGGGGTGAGGCCAGCATGTCGCCTGCAACAAAGCCGAACGTCGAGATCGCAGCTCCCGCAAGAATCAGGAACTTGCCGCTCGAGCCAAGAACTCTTCCCGCTGCCTCAGCAAGTGGCGCCTTGGTATTGGTCGCGAGCTCGGCACCCAGGATTCCCTGTGTGACAACCTGGATCAGGATGTACAGAATCGTGACCGCTATCAGTGCGATGGCTATCGCCCGCGGAACTGTGCGCACAGCATTCTTTACCTCTCCGCTCGGCGTCAACGCCGACTCCACTCCCATGAAAGCGAAGATGAGAAGCACAGAAGCGCGCGAGATCTCGCCCGCCGAAGGAAATCCGGGCCAGGTCAAATTCTGAGGATTGATTGCAAACGCGCCGACACCAACAAGAATCAGCAAGGGCAGAAGCTTTGCGAAAGTGACTGTCTGCACGACATGACTCCCGGTTTTCACGCCGCGGATGTTGATCGCCGCAAGAACGCCGTACGACACGATGATGAATGCCCCTCTCACCAGCGAATTCCCGAAGACCGGGGAAATCTGCGCCAGCGTATCGACGCAGACATTGATAACGGCAGCAGTCGCGAGAACATTCGCGCCGAACCATAGGCACATCGCTACAATGAACCCGATGTATGGTCCGAACGCAGTCTCCGCATACCCGTAGGTTCCGCCAGAGAGTGAGACCCGACTGCCGGCCTCGGCGAAGCACGCCACGATGAGGCCCATCGCGATTGCGCAGATGATGTAGACCAGCGGTGCTGCGCCGCCGACCAGGCCGGCAACAACAGCGGGCAAAACAAAGATTCCCGCGCCGATCGTGTAGTTGATGATGCCGGCGGTCAGGCCGCGAACTCCGACGGCGCGAATGAGTCCTTCGTCTGTATTCATGAGCCCTGTTTGACGGTCAGTCGAGCGGTGGCGTCGGCCTGAGCCCGCAGCCTGATTGCGGTTCGCCGGGCATTCACTGAAAGACCCTGCACCTGTTTCACATCGGCCGTCAGTCGCACTCCCGGCGCGAGATCGCGATTGAGTCCCTTCAGCAGCTGCTGCTTTCCGGTCTCCATCACGTTACCGATCGACCATCGAGCCTGGCTGCGCAGGAAATTGCGCACGTCATCATGCTTCACCCATTCGACTCCACTCACGAGCAGATTCGCGGATCCGACGTCGTACTCGAGGTCAGGAACGAACAGCTCGTTGGTGCCGGGATCGTAGCGCGGCGTGCCGACAAGGAAAACGTGACCCGCTGCAGCACCCCCGAACGTCACCTCGAGCGCGAGCTTTCCACCGCCAATGCCGAACATCCTGATGTTCTTGACGACAAGTGTCTGTTTAGCGCGCTGGAATTTCTTGCCGACGACGTGCTTCTGCAGAAGGTCAGTGGCAACGTCGTAGCCTACGACTCCCTCGAGCAGAATGTGCAAACCGTCACCGACCGCCGCCGGATAAAGCGGAGGGAGAGGTGATTCCTTCGGGAGCGGTCGCACCCCAGTGACGACCTTCGGTGACGCCGAGAATCCGAGCGCGGTGACGAGCGTTCTTTTCACGCCGACTGCCTGCCCCATCCGAACCGCCGACGGATTTATTACGAGCCAGACGCTGTCGGTCAGCTGGATCGGCTTCTCGAGCAGATGCCACCACTTTTCGAACCGAGTCTTGATGTCGAGCGATGAAATCTTTCTGTCGATCATCGGCCCTTTGTCCTGAATTGCCGCACGAGTCGCGTTCAGCACTCGATCGGTGACGTCGATCTTGAAAGCCGTGACGCGGCACTGGTCTCGTTTTTCCTGCGAGTAGGGTTCGATGCTCGAGACTCTTGTCCTGCCTTTCAACTTCCAATCGGGTGAAATCCGAAGATCCGATGCCAGCGCGATCCTCGCGCGCGGCTCCGCATCGTTGATTCCGCAGGAGCTGCTTATCTCAGGGCCGATCGGCGGCTTGTACCACCCGCGGCCTTTATAGTGGACGACGGCGGAGATGCGCGCGGTCTGCCCATTGAGCGTTACCGAGAACGGGTCGCGTTGAGCCTCGAACGCAACGTGCATGCGCTTGTTCGATAGCTGCTTGCGATCGTCAATGTTGCCGAATTTTTTCGGCACCGCTTTCTCGACCTCGCGAACGACCGGAGTCAGGTCGTAACTCAATGGGATATCGAGAGTTGACGTCGGCAGGGATGGCAGCGTGTCAACATCAGCCATCATTGCAGGCGCAGGCGCGTCGACGTCCAACTTGGCGTCGCAGCCGGAAATTGCCAGTGCGAAGACTGGCACGAAGAGAAATCGAAACGCGCGGGACACTCAACTCGTAATATCCTCACGCACGGTCATTATCAATACCGGCTGAGTTTCACACCGCGTAAGTTTCGGTCGGTAACCCGGTTCCCGAAAATCATCTGGACATCATGCCCCGGAGGCGTTCCATGTTCGGTATTGTGCTTATTGTTCTGCTCGTAGTAGTGATCTTCCTTGCGATTGGCGGATACAACCGTCTGATCTCGCTGAAGAACCAGGTAGCAAATGCCTGGAAGCAGATCGACGTTCAGCTGAAGCGCCGTCATGACCTGATCCCGAACCTGATCAACACAGTTAAGGGGGCGATGAACTTCGAGAAGCAAACCCTCGAGGCCGTCGTCGCCGCACGAAACACTGCTATCGCGGCTTCAACGTCCGGCAATGTTGCCGCGACCGCGCAGGCCGAGACGCAGCTGACGGGCGCTCTTTCGCGTCTGCTCGCAGTGGTCGAGGCGTATCCCGACCTCAAGGCGACCGGCAATGTCGCCCAGCTGCAGGAAGAGCTGACCGCGACTGAGAACAAGATCGGATTCGCGCGACAGCTCTACAACGACACGGCGACGCAGTACAACACTGCGCAGCAGAGTTTTCCGACGATGCTGTTTGCCGGAATGGCCGGAGCTTCGCCGGCGACGTTGTGGGAGATCACCGACGAAGGCGAGCGGGCCGTGCCGCAGGTTGATCTGTCGCTCGGCGCCCCGACGACGAAGTAAATGAATGAAGGCGGCAACCTGTTCGCCCAGCAGGAGGCGAACAGGAAGGCCAGCCGACGGCTGATCGCCTGGTTCATCATTTTCGTCGCCTGGCTTGGTTTTGGCGGCGACCTCATCTGGTACCTCGCGAGCAGGAACGGCGCTGGCATCGAAGGCTTCGGGGTTCACGTATTCCCCGGACTGGGACTGCTGCTGATGACAATCGCGGCTGCGACAGCGTGGGCGGGCTACCATTTCGGCCCGACCATGCTGATCAAGACGACCGGCGCGAAGGAGATACTGACGCCGGAGACGGAAGCCGAGCAGCGGTTGATGAACGTCGTCGAGGAGATGACGATTGCCGCGGGCACGTCGAAGCCGCGGGTTTGGCTCGTTCCCGACGAAGCGCCAAACGCCTTTGCAACGGGCGTCAAGCCGACTGAATCACACATCGCTGTAACAAAAGGCGCGGTCGCGTCACTCAATCGCGAAGAGCTTCAGGCAGTCGTCGCGCACGAGATGGGTCACATCGTGAACTTCGACGTTCGACTCATGACGCTCCTGACCTCGCTCGTCGGCATGATCGCGCTGGTTCACAACTCGACGCGGTTCAT
>JBDTNA010000350.1:0-3829 GCA_039933985.1 Gemmatimonadales bacterium
CTCGGCGAAGAGGGAATCTCTACACTCAGGTCCGCCTTGTCGGGGAACCTCAACTGTCCGAACCGCCGTATACGGACCCGTACGTACGGTGGTGTGGGAGGGGAGTAGCCGGATTACCCGGCTACCTCCCTATCCCGATTGTCGGGCTTGAATTGTCAGTGCGTGCAGCGAAGTTCCGAGGAGAGCAGGAACGACATGACCTGAGAAAGAGGAGTGCAAGTTCAACTTCTGACCGAGGGATCAACAACCATCTAAGCAGTACGTCGGGGATTTGACAGCCAGCTTGCGGCCCGACGTAAAACAATCCCGCTAAAAGACTACGGCGACCATCACCGTTGGCCCGGTGACCGCCACTACTCCGCGCTGTGCGTGGAGGAGAGTTAGGTGACAAGATTCATTTCAGTTCTCAGGCCGCTCGGCATCGTCGGCTACGACGACATCGAGCCGGCACTGGTCGCGGCGCTCGCTACAGAAGAGCCGCTGCTCCTCGTAAGCGACCACGGTGCCGCAAAAACGCTCCTGCTGCTGCGGGTCGCGGAAGCGCTCGGCGTCGAGCTCAGGCACTACAACGCGAGCCTGCTGCAGTTCGACGACCTCGCCGGGTTCCCGATTCCCGACGACAAGGGCGGGATCAGATACGCCGCTGCACCCGGAGCGATCTGGGGAGCGCAGGCGGTGTTCGTGGACGAGATCGGGAGATGCAGGCCTGAAACGGCGAACAAACTGTTCCCGATAATTCACGAGAAAAAGATTCAGGGAGTTTCGCTTGACTCGCTCCGGTTCCGCTGGGCCGCGACGAACCCGCCGCCAGAGGCAAGCGAAGCCAGTGACGATCTGTACGAGGGAGTCGAGCGACTGGACCCCGCGCTCGCCGACAGGTTCTCGTACGTCGTCCGTCTTCCGTCCTTCAACGATCTCTCGGATGCCGATCGCTCTGACATCATTCGCGGAATCGGGGACCGCGTCGTTTCTGATGCTGCTGTTCGTCTGCGCGAAGCCGTCGAGACAACGCGTTCCCTGATTCCAACGGTACGACGGCATATCGAAGATCCCACCGTATCATATCTCCTCGCACTTGCACCGCGTCTCACAAGCGCGAACGTAACGATAGGCGGACGCCGCGCGGCGACACTTGCGCGGAATCTCACCGCAGTCTGGGCTGCGCGACTCGTGCTCGGGCGCGAGACGGGCGAAGCGGCGTTCATCAGCGGACTGCTTGCTTCCGTACCTGACATCGTTCGTCGGCACGTGCCGCGCTCCACACTTCTCGCGGCACACAAAAGCGCATGGGAGGTGAGCGCCCTTCCGAAAACGGACCCGCGTCAGATTCTTGCCAGCGTGCTCGATCCGGTCGAGAGAGCACTGCTGTCAATCACGCTTCCCGGCGTCAAGCCCGAAATCAGAGGCGAAGCCCTCTGCAGCGCACTCGGCGCAGCAAAGAAGCACGAGGCCGAGATCGTGAGCTGGCTGCTTCTTCGGCGGCTGCTCAGCGGAAAGATCGTTCCAGGTACCGCTGTGGAAACAGTGGCCGATATCGTCAGCCGGGTAGCCGAAGGCGGACACTCGGTGCGCGGGTTTGGCGCATCGAACGAGTGGATCAGGAAAACCAGAAGCGCGATCTCGCAGACGACGCTGCCTTCGGAGAGCGCGGACTACCTGTTCAGTGTGATCGTAAGACACTTCGCGCCGAGCGCGCAGCTATCCGCGGGTGGAAGCGAGGAGACGTGGAAGAACCCCATTCAGGAATGTCTCACGCTATGGGAGCGATGTGACCGCGCGCTCGGCGGACTTGGAGGAGAAACGATCTCGCGCAGGCGGGCGGCATGAGCTCCATTCACATCCTGCTGGCTGAGCTGGACAAGGGAAAGCCAGCTCCGCGCGCGAGCTATCGAAACTCCGGCTGCGGCCCGCGGGAGGTATTTCGGACGCCCGAGCTTGGACGCAGGATCCAGTTCGACATCGGTGAGGCACTTGCGCGATGGGAGCCGACCGCCCGTGACAAGACGATCCGGGGCGCTCTCGACGTGCGCCGAGGCGCGCGCGTGCGTGTAGAGATAATCGACCGTGTGACCAACGTTGCACTGGAAGCTCTATCCATCAGAGCATCTGATTCGTCGCGAAGGGCATCCACTACCGCGGCTGGAAAGGCAACGCACAATATCGAAATCCTCGCAACGGAGCTTCAGAAGCGCAGCGGGTTCTCACACCTGGTTGGGATCGCGCAAGCGGTCGCGGCGCCCGAGCGTGACCTTTCGCGGATTTCGTACGATGACAAAACAGAGATCAGCCCGTTGGATTTTGCAACCACACTGGTGGCGGCGTCAGTGTTTGCCCCGCCGCTGCTGTTTTGGGACAGGCCGCCTTCATTCACGTGGTGGCGCCTCGACAAAATCATCGCTCTCCGGATTTTTGCGCGACCGCAGGTTGACCTGTTCTCTTCGGAGGAGGCCATATGAAAGGCCTGCTCCGCTCGCATGCCGCGTCACACGTACCAACACCACGTCCAATTTCTGCGGATGCGCTCGTTGCGAAGATCGTTGACCTCGCGAGCACACGCGTGTTCGCGCTGGAATCGCTGATCAGCGTGTCGAGTGTTCAGTGGTCTTCGGAGATCAGTACGGCATGCATCGAATGCGCGGCCAGGCCGCGACTCCTGCTCAATCCGGAATTCGTGGAGAAGCACTGCAACACACCGGAGCGGCTCGCGACGCTCGTACTGCACGAGCTGTCGCACGTGAGCATGGGACATACGAGACTGTACCCGCGGGGAGGCAACGCGCACAATGTCGCATTCGACGCAATCATCAACCGTGACCTGTCGCTGCACTTTGCGCGAACCGGCGACGCAGAGCCGTACACCAGCCTGTTCACGTCGTACTACGGTGAAAGCAGACAACCCGAATTTGTACTTCGTCCTCCGCCAGGCTGGCCAGAGCTCCCGGTCTGGGACGCCTCTGTCGGATGTGATGAAGATCTCAGGAGCATTCACCGCCGCCTTTACGATCCGGCGTTGCTCGATCCGCGTAACAAGCAGCCGTCGTTGCTCACGTACGGCGAGATCATCAGCGCGCTCGAGCGAACAGCGTCAGGTCGAGCCGCAGAATCAAAACATGCGGGAGGCAAATCTCCGAATGACGCGCCGGATATTTCGACAAGGCTCCTTGGCGGGCATGGCATATCCGACGCGGAGCGTGCGGCAGATTCCGGTGGCCGTGATTCCCGTATTGCGAACGCCTTGCCAAAGCTCGTAAGCGAAGTGTCCGTGCTCGCCGAGCATTCGAAGGGCGCTGGAAGCGGTGGCAAAATAGAGACGCTGACCTTGGATCGTGTGCAGAAAGAGCGGCGGCTGGAGCTTGCTCTTGCCGTGCTGCTCAAGAAAAGCTTTCTGCGGCAGTCGTCGGGGAGCAAGCGGTGGCTGGAGGAGAGAGTGCCGGCAATATCCGTGGATCGCTCCCGCGATCGCAGAGCGGGTGTGCGGCATGTGATGTCGCGTCGGTTGGGGATTCCGCAGCCGCTGCTGTTCAACTCTGAGAGCACCCGTCTGAGGCCAGCACCATGCGCTGCACCGATCTATCTCGATGTGAGCGGAAGCATGAACGGGTTGCTCGAGCGGCTATATGCCGCACTCAGACCTCTGAGACGTCAGCTGTTGCCGGAGATGTTTGCATTCTCCACCGTCGTGACGCCGATATCGAAAGCCGACTTTGATGCGGGAACGATCCGCACCACTGGAGGCACATCGCTCCAGCCGGTGATCGATCACGTCATCGAGAGTTCACGACGAAGCGGGACACGAGTCGCAGTGGTGCTGACGGACGGATACTTCACC
>JBDTNA010000351.1:0-3826 GCA_039933985.1 Gemmatimonadales bacterium
GGGCTCATCGAGGCCTGCATGCACCGCCACGATGACGATGTTCGCTCCCGCGGCGCGTACCTCGTCGACCGCCGTCCGAACCGCGGGGATGATGTCGGTCAGCTGCACCCTTCCCTTTACGTTCTCGGCATCCCAGACCATCACGCCAGGTGTCGTTGCGCCGACGATTCCAATCTTCACGCCTTTCCTCTGGACGATCACCCACGGCCTGAACTTGTGAGACCCATCGGGCTTGAGCGTGTTGGCTGACAACATCGGAAATCGCGCTTGCCCGATTGCGCGCTCGAGATACGGCACGCCGTAGTTGTATTCGTGATTGCCGATTGCAAGAGCGTCGTAGCGCATGGTGTTCATTGCCGCGACGATCGGATTCGCAGCTCCGCCGCCGAACTTCTTCATCGCGACATACGCGAACGGATTGCCCTGGAGCAGATCGCCCGCGTCTACCAGAAGCACCCGTCCGGGATTTGCCCCTCGAATGGAATCGACCGCCGTCGCCAGCCGACTCAGGCCGCGACCTGCTTCTATGGTATCGGCGTAGTAGTCCCAACCCCGAATACGACCATGCTGGTCGGTGGTGCTGAGGACCACGAGCTCGAACGAACCTGCATCCGCGCCTGGTGTGACCGGAGGAATGACTGCCGGAGCACACGCGGCAAGGAATACGAGCAACAGGCGCGGGACAAACCGTAACTTTTGATCCCGGACCAGGGTGCAGTTGGACATTACGTAAGCTATTCCGCATGCATTGGGGCTGCGAGTCCGACCGGCAGACGATCCGGTTACCGACGGATGTAACAACTTCGTGACAAGGCGAGCGTTGACGCGCGAAGTGGTGCACGGCGAAGTTTCCCGGATGCAGCAGGCCCCCGCGGCTGGCGAACGTGTGCTCGTTGTTGATGATGAGCCCGATATCGTCGCCCTCGTCGCTTACCACCTCGCGAAGGCGGGCTTCCGCGTCTCCACAGCCGCGAGCGGTTCTCAGGCGCTCGATCAGGCCAAACGCGACAGGCCCTCGCTCGTTGTACTCGATCTCATGCTCCCCGGGCTTTCCGGCTTCGACGTACTCGAGGCGATGCGGCGGAACGACGAGACACGATCGATTGCGGTTCTGATGTTGACAGCACGACGGGACGAGCCCGATCGGATTCGTGGACTGTCGCTCGGCGCCGATGACTATCTGACAAAGCCGTTCAGCCCCGCCGAGCTCGTGCTCCGGGTGAAGGCAATTTTACGGCGAACTGGCGCGCAATCGCCACAGGACGAAACCCTCGAAGTCGGCGATGTTGCCATCAATCGCTCGGCGCACACTGTCTCGGTCAGTGGAAAGACGGTCGACCTCACGCCAACGGAATACAAGCTGTTGATCCTTCTTGCCGAGCGCCGGGGAAGAGTTCAAGCCAGGTCCCTGCTGCTGCAATCCGTTTGGGACGCCGCGCCTGACATCCAGACGCGCACAGTGGACATGCATGTGCAGAGACTTCGGACCAAGCTCGGCGATGCCGGAGACTTGATCGAAACAGTCCGCGGTTTTGGATATCGCATCAAGCCGGACAACTCCGTCAAGGCATGAGGCTCGGAGCAAGGCTCCAGCTTCTCTCTCTTTCAGCTGTCGCGATCGCAGCGATCGCGCTGGTAGTGTACGACTCGGCAGTGACGTGGGAGTCGGTTCTGATCCCGGCACTCGTCGCCGCGGTGGTCGTTGCAGGAATCGCCACTCTCATTTCCAGGGATATCGCCCGCGACTTGGGCGACCTGCGCGATGTGACTCGATCGTTGTCACAGGGAGATCTCACCGTCCGTCCGCCGCTTACCGCGCCTGGCGAGATCGGTGAGCTTGCGACTGCGATACATCGCTTGTCGGAACACCTTGGCTCGCGGATCAGCGCACTCAAGGCGGAAGACGCACTTCTCGTCGCGCTGATCGAATCACTGGACGAAGGCGTTGTCGCGCTCGACGGACGCCGACAGGTAGTACGAATCAACGCCGCGGCGCGATCAATTCTCGGCGTAACGAGACCGCTCCCGTTTCCGGCAGATGCATTGCCTCGCATTCCCGCGCTCCAGCACGCGCTCGAGACCGCGTTCAGTGGAACACCTGCCGAACCAGCGGAAACGAACGTGAGCCAGAGCACTGTGTCGCTGACTGCGCGACCGCTTGCAATGGGTGGCGTTGTCGTGGCCATATTCGATCTCACGCGCATCCGGAAGCTCGAGTCAGTGCGCCGCGATTTCGTCGCGAACGTGTCTCACGAGCTGCGCACGCCACTGACCGTTATCAGTGGCTTCTCCGAAACTCTGGCTGAAGATGATCTTCCCGCCGAAACACGAAAACAGTTCGCGAACACCATTCATGCGCATACGGAGCGCATGCAGCGTATCGTGGATGATCTGCTGGATCTGTCGCGACTGGAATCGGGACGCTGGGCCGCTTCGCTTTCCGAAATCGACACGGCTTCGATCACCGAAGAGATCGCGGCGATCTTCCGCGAGACGGCTGTCGCGAAGGGCCTCGAGCTCGATGTCCGACTGGATCCGCATGCATCGCGATTCCGCGCAGATCGCACCGCCGTGCGCCAGATTCTCTCGAACCTCACCGACAACGCGGTACGCCACACTGATCTAGGAAGAGTGACGCTGTTTTCGCGGTCGGAGGACGGTGGCGTCTGGATCGGCGTCGAAGACACCGGGTCCGGAATCTCGCCCGAACATCTTCCACGAATCTTCGAGCGCTTCTATCGAATCGATTCTGCGAGAGGGCGACACACCGGCGGCACAGGCCTTGGCCTCGCCATCGTGAAGCACCTCGTCGAAGCGCATGGTGGAAAGCTCGAGGCCACCAGCGGGTCAGGGAAAGGGACGACGATTGCGGCCTGGTTTCCCGAACGCGGCGACTGACGCCGAAGCACGATCGTTACGAAGCCGTTGCCTGAGTGTGGTGAGTTCGAAACACCGGGAGGACAGGATTGAGTCACGGCCACGCCGTTTCAATTCTCGACCTCAACCAGGAGTGACATGCTTCGCGTCACGAGTCCTTGTCCTTTTCGGGCGATCGCACTTGCTCTCGCCCTCATCGTTCCGACCGCAGTTCATTCTCAGCAGGCCGCGCCCGCATCCGCCCGTATAGTCGGGCGGGTAATCGACGCACGTACAGGAAACGGACTTACTGATGTTGGCATTCAGGTAGTCGGCACGACGAGCGGCACCGCGTCGGGCATCGACGGAAGATTCGCACTGGGCGCGGTCACGCCAGGCACGGTGACAATTCATTTGCGACGACTCGGATTCGCAGCGAAAACGGTCACCGGATTGTTGCTGAAACCCGGTCAGACGATGGAGCAGGATATCGCACTCGAGCCGATGACCGTGTCGTTGACGACGCAGGTCGTCACCGCTTCGAGCGAGCGCGGCACAGTCAACGAGGCGCTCGACAAACAGCGCACGGCAACCGGAGTTGTCAGCTCAGTCACCGCTGAGCAGATCGCGAAGAGTCCTGACGCGAGCGCAGCGCAGGCCGTACAGCGAGTGAGCGGCGTAACAGTCCAGGACAACAAGTATGTCTTCGTTCGCGGGCTTGGAGAGCGTTACACAACCAGCTCGCTGAACGGCGCAAGAGTGCCAAGCCCGGAGCCCGAAAAGCGGGTCGTGCCGCTGGACATGTTTCCGGCCGGCCTGCTGCAAACAATCACCACTACGAAGACGTTCACTCCGGACCTTCAGGGCGACTTCTCCGGCGGTCTGGTCAACATCCGGACGCGCGAATTTCCGGCGCGCCGCAACATGTCGTTGCAGGTTGGCGGTGGTTACGCCTCCGGTGCAACCGGAT
>JBDTNA010000352.1:0-3821 GCA_039933985.1 Gemmatimonadales bacterium
GGAAAGGACATCACTCGCTTCCACTCGATCATCTGGCCGGCGATGCTCATGGCCGCGGGCCTCGAGCTGCCGAAAATGGTGTGGGCTCACGGATTCGTTCTCCTTGCCGGCGACCGCTTCAGCAAGTCGGCAGGTGTTCGCCTCGAGCTCGATGACGCGATCGATCGCTACGGAGTCGATGCGTTCCGCTACTTCCTGCTGCGCGAAGTTCCATTTGACGCCGACGGAAACTTCTCATGGGAGCGGTTCGAAGAGCGATACAATGCCGACCTCGCGAATGCATGGGGTAACCTCGCGAGCAGGGTCATTTCGATGATCGACCGGTACAGGGAAGGAGTGATTCCGGCGGGGCGCGATGAGCCGACCGATGCGGCTGATGCTGCGGACTTCGCTGCATATCATGCGAGCCTCGACGGAAGCACCGGCTACCTTCACCACGAGGCGCTGAAGGCGCTATGGAGGACGATCGCGAGGGCAAATGAGTTCGTGGACAGGCAGGCGCCGTGGAAGCTTGCAAAGGACGAGAATCAGGCGGCCGAGCTCGATCGGACGCTTGGGTCACTGGCGCATCAGCTGATGCGGCAGACGGTCTACGCAGCGCCGTTCATGCCCAATACCGCTCAAGAGCTATGGACGCGGCTGGGCGCTCCTGGAAGCGTGCACGATCAGCGATTCGAATCTCTCTACCCGATGGATCCGAGCGGTTGGAAGGTTGCGAAGGGCCCGCCGCTCTTCCCGAAGGAAGCCATCACCAAGGCCTGATGCCATTCCAAAGGAAAACCGGGTGTGCATCTCTCGATGCACACCCGGTTTCTCGAATCATGCAGCTTCGATATCAGTACTGAATCGAGGGTTCCTTCGCCCTCGTGTTTATCTTCGGCGCGGAGCGGAGCATTGTCAGTTCTCCGGTTGGAAGCATCAGGTTCATGTCGGGCTTGCCAACGCCACCGAAGGTGTAGATCGGGAGCTCAAGAGTCTCCAGCTCCTTCGCCGGAATCGGCAGGTGACGCCACGTTCCAGCCTGCAGTCCATCGACATGCCTGCGCTGGAAGAGTGTGAACCCGCTGGTTGCATGCAGCTCGATTTCCCGCTCGTACTCGATGTAATTACGGAGCACATTCTCGCCGTCAGCGGACGTTGCCGGGGGAAGCTTGCCGCGCGTAACCCTGGAGTTATTGATCAGCGTCGCTGCGGTGGCGAGGTCCTTTCCAGTCGTCCGGCGGATAAGTGCCTCGGCGCGCACGAGATCGCTCTCGGCGGCGAGCAGGTATGGAACCGCCAGAGTGTACTTTGTCGGCGAGGTGCGGGTGTGATACTGGTACCGTGAGTGATACCACGGGCTCTGCATAAAGATTCCACGGCCGGGATCTCCGATCAATGGCACCAGGAAGGAATAATCAGACACATACCGTGCGTCGGGCGAAGTGCCTCTCGGAACGACGGTGCCGTTGAACTTCACCGGGATCGACGGGTCCATCCGGTTGATGAGCCGCTGGTCCACGCGCATCCAGGTATTCTCATCCTGGTAGGCAGCTACGTATGAGACCCAGTTGATGGCACCATCGCCGATAACTTCGAAGTTGAACGGCGCCCCGGCCGAACCGCTGCCGATTCCCTTGTCAGCCAGCGAAGCGACCATGGCCCAGTCTACCGTTGCGGCTTCCGCCGCGTTGCGCGGCGTGTAAGCCAGGAGCAACGCCGCCATCGTATTGGCAACGCGATTCAGACGAACCGACGTCAGACCGCCAGCCACCGGAATTATCGATGCATCGTAGGTTTCGCTTTTACCGCTGGTAGCGGTGATCGTCGTCTGCCACTTCGCCATCGCCGCCGCAGAGACTTCGCTGTACGGCTTCAACTCAGGCTTCCCCGCCGCAGGGTCGAACGTTTCGTCGACGATGAACGCCCGGTCGAATATCAGCGCAAGGTTCATGAACGAGGCAGCTTGCGCGAATTGCGCAAGTACCTTGAACTTATCGGTCTCCCCTGGTAGCGGCAGAACCACGCCCGCCGCAAACGCGCGAAGAACATCATTTGCGGCACCTAGCGTCCCATAGTTGCTGTTCCAGGGCTGTTCGGCGACAGCACGATCTCCGCCCGCCGAACTGTTCTCGTATGGCAAACGCGGCTCGAGGTTATTGAACCGCATTCCAAAATTGCCGAAATTTGCGGTGCACGCATCTGCTGTGACACACATCGCGTTGTACGGCTCGACGAAGGTGCTCGAGAGATACCACGAATTCATCGTCGAGCTGGCGATGTTCTTGACGTCGCTAGGGGAAGCAAGCGCCCGCGTGACATCGGGGTTATTAGGGTTCGTTACCTCGAGGTCATTGCAAGCGCTGGCAACAAGCACCGCCGCCGCGCCTGCAATTGAATAAAATCGTTTCATTGCTCTCATAGGAATATTGGTTCCAGTTGGGAACGGGCTCAGAAGCTGAGCTCGATCTGGCCGGTTATGGTGCGGAAGTTGGGATAGCGGAAGCCGTCGATACGGAAGTTGAAGTCGTTGCCCGCCGTCACTTCTGGATCGAAGCCGGTGTAATCCGTCCAGGTGTACAGGTTACGGCCGATGAGCGCCAGCTTGACGCCGCTGGTGATACGACCGAGTCCCGTCGATGCAAGCATCTTCTGGCCGAGCGTGTAGCTGGCCGACAACTCCCGAAGCTTGACGTACGATCCGTCCTCGACCAGCGCGTCACTCGCCACCAAGCCATTGTACATAGCGCCGGCGTAGAAGTTCGCGTTGATCTTCTGATCCTGAGGCTTGCCGGCCTGGTCCGCAATGCCGTGCCGGTAGTCCTGCAACATCCACTGCTTGGTGAAATTGTACACGTCGCCGCCTTGCTGCCCGTCAAACAGGGCATACAAACCGAAGCCCTTGAAGCGGAAGTTGTTCGCAAACCCGAAATTGAAGTCCGGGTTTACGTCGCCGATCTTGTGCTGAACTGCACCCGTCGGGCTGATGTACTTGATGGCAGCTTCATTCGGTTTGCCGCGAGTGGAAGCGAGCACGAGATAGCCAAGCGGGTTGACTACATAGTCGCTCTCAAGGGCGTTCGCATTCGCCGGGTTGTCCTTGAGCTGGGCAAACGATCTGACCAGCCTCTGGCCGTAGATGATTCCCAGAGCTTCGCCTTCCTTGTAGTAGAAAACGTCCTGGCCCTGTCCGCCCGCATTCACGCGAAACGGAGCTCGGCCAAGCTTGAGAATCTTCTGCGTAGTGTGATCGCCTGTCAGGGTAAAGTTGTAACTGAAGTCAGGCCGGCTGAAGACGCGGGTGTTGAGCGAAAGCTCGGTGGTCCGAGCCTGCACATCGGCCGCGTTCTGTACCTGCGAGATGAAGCCGCCGGACTGGGCAAGAGACAGCGGAATGTTCAGGAAGGCGCCCTTCGTCAGGCGATTGGCCTGCACGACTTCGAGATCGAAGCGGTTGGCGAAAGAAACGTTCACGCCGAACTCATCCTCGGTCTGAATCGCCGGCTTCAGACCCTTGTTGCCGAGCTGCTGTTTCGAGATTTGACCCCCGGCGAGGGTGTAGTACTCATACTGGTCGAGAAATGAAGGACGAAGTCCTGCCGTTCCTCGTGCCGCGCGGAGCTTGAGCTCGTTGATGCCAGGGATATGGATGTCCTCGCTGACGCGATAGGCACCAGAAATCCTGTAGAACGTATTGCGGCGTGCATCAGCTCCGAACAGCGAAGACCCATCACTTCGGACGAGGCCGTCCAGCAGATACCGATCCCGGAAGTCCATCGAGGCCGAGCCCAGGTAATTGCTCGAGCGCGAAAGCTCATCCTGCGAGCTTACGAAGAGTTGCG
>JBDTNA010000353.1:0-3807 GCA_039933985.1 Gemmatimonadales bacterium
GAGATGGTGCGCGGCCGGTCCGAGAGGGCCGGCCGTTTGCACAACAGGTATCGGCGGCAACGCCGATGAGGTCGCGGCAGGGTAGCTCAGCCGGTTAGAGCACGGCACTCATAATGCCGGGGTCGCGGGTTCGAGTCCCGCCCCTGCTATTTGCTAGTCCCGTAGGTCAAGGAAGAACACGGATCGGAACGATCGAGCGCGTCGCGAACGTGATTCTCTAGCGACACACAGCTGACATGACAGAGCAACGAGCGCTCGCCCCCGCTTTCGAAAGATCATTACCGAAGCACGTCCCTGAGCTGGACGGAGTTCGCGGATTGGCCATCCTCATGGTGTTCGTCGGCCAACGTCGCGCTATTCGGATCGAAGTACTCCGACTCGACTGGCCCGTTGGCAGATTCTTCGCCAGGAATGGCGGGGTCGGCGTCGACCTCTTCTTTGTTTTGTCCGGCTTCCTGATCACGGGAACTCTCTACGATGCAAAGGGAAGCCGACACTATTTCAAGACTTCTACGCGCGACGTACTCTAAGAATCTTTCCTCTTTACTATGCGACGCTCGCTCTCGTAGCCATTCTCAAATTTGTCTTCCCCGACGTGTTCGCGCTGAGCGCTCACGCCAATGGCACAATTGGCGAATTGGACATACACCAGCAACATCCTGATCGCAGTAAAGGATTGGGGAGCCGAGCCCGGGTATGTGGGGCACTTCTGGTCGTCGGCCGTGGAAGAACAGTTCTACCTGCTCTGGCCGATCGTTGTCTTGAATCTGAAACGGCGACGGCTCATCCAGCTTTGCTTCGCCGGGATCATTTCTCGATCACTTCAGGCGCGTTCGCAATGCTTCTGCTCAATGTTGTCGAGAGCGCAAAGCTGAATCCCGGCCGAAGTCTGTTCAATCAGGCGTGGCTGCGATTTTTCGAGCGCTACAGCTATGCGATCTACGTCTTCCACGTGGCGGTGGTGATCTTTCTCCAGCCAATCATCAAGAGAATTTCTCTCGCTACACTCGGCCGGCCGGTGCCGATGCCGATCATCGTGTATGGGTTTGTCTGCCTGGCAATTACAACCGGTGCCGCGCTAGCGAGCTGGCAGATTCTTGAACACCCTTTCCTTCGGCTGAAAGATCGATTTACCAGCCCGCGAGATGAAGTGATCGGCTCGATCGCCGCGTAACTGGTCGGCATGCCTGACTTTGTTGCGCTCATGCGGAGCGTCCAGTAGGCGAGTAGGCCGGCGATGGTTATGTTTTGTCGCTCGCCTATGCAGACCTAGAGGCAGGACATGAGATACGCATTGATTCTATCCGCGCTGGCGGCGGCATCCTTTGCCTCCACGGCGCTCTCGGCGCAAAAGGCGCCCAAGTGGACAGCGTCTGTCCAGTCCAGCAAAGACGATCGAATCAACATCGCGCCCGACAGCGTTCGCGAAAAGAGCTTCGGCTCTTTTCAGTGGACCCAGGGCGCGGACTCGACGCAATCGAACGTCAACCTGACATTTTCGTATTCCGGCCCGGAGCGTGACTTGAGCTGGGCGGTTCTTTTCGGGCCCTGCGGAAACGCGTCATTGCCAGTTGTCCCGGTGTCAACGTTCCCCGAGCTCAACCTTAGTGGAAGCGGACGCGGGCAGATCGGCGGAACGATCGCGGTTGCCTTGCCGGTGTCGGGGACATTTCACGTCGACATCTACAAGGATCGCACGGGCTCGCTCGAATCCCTCGTGGCGTGTGGCAATATGCGATACGCCCGCAAGTAAAAACCTCGCGCCGCCATGTCGAACGAATCCGGCTCAATCGATGATCGGCTCTTCGATGCCGCGCGCAGCGGGAATGTCGGTGTGCTCGCTGCCATTCTCGATGACCATCCTGAAAAACTGAACATTCTCACGACGCCGCATGAGCAGACGATGCTCCACCTCGCGGCGGCCGAAAATCGCCTCGACGCGGTAAATTTTCTTCTCGATCGCGGTCTCGACGTAAACGCGCGCGACTCCGCCGTCACCGGCGACAACACGTATCCGATGCACTGGGCTGCGGCTGCGGGCAATCTGGACGTTGTCCGTCGACTCGCTGACGCCGGCGGAGACGTCGTCGGTCACGGCGACGATCATGGACTCGAAGTCATCGGGTGGGCGACCGGATGGGACGGGTGCGATGACGAAACTCATCGACAGCTTGCTGATTTTCTTGTCAGCCGCGGCGCGCCTCACAACATCTGGTCGGCAATCGCGATGAATTTGCCGAATGAAGTGCGACGAATCGTAAAAAAAGATTCTGCCGTCCTTACTCGCGGTCAAAGCCACAACGAGAACGATCAGGTCCCGCTCCATTTTGCGGCAAAAAAGAATCGGCCCGACATGATTCATGTTCTGGTCGAGCTCGGCGCCGATGCGTCTGGGAAGGATCCCAGTGGTGTTACTCCATTGCACCTCGCGTCCGGACATGGTCACGCGGATGCCGTGCGCGCGCTTCTTTCACTCGGCGCCGATCCAACGATGCGCGATACCGAACACGACAGCGATCCAATCGGGTGGGCAGAATATTTCGAGAAGCCGGAGATCGTCGAGATCCTGAAACGACAAGGAGCTGGTGAATGACCGATGAGAAAACGACCGCTGCTGCGGCAGTGGCCGACGATGCGGGCAGATGGGTTACAGCGACGATCGGTCCGAAGGGATTTCGCACCGATGTGTCCGCAGGCAGTCACGCTCTCATTGTCGATGAGCCAGTGTCTGTCGGCGGTGGGGACGGGGGTCCAACTCCTTACGAGTTTCTTCTCGCCGGTCTGGCCGGTTGTACGCTCATGACACTCCGCATGTATGCGGACCGGAAAGGCTGGCCGCTCGAAAGCGCGAAGATTCAGCTTCGATCCGGCAGATCACACGAAACCGACTGCGAGAAATGTGAAACGGAGAAAGTGGGAATCGGACACATTCAGCGGAAGCTCGAGCTCGTCGGGCCGATCACGGACGACCAGCGCTATCGTTTGCTGTCCATCGCCGATCGCTGTCCGATCAAACAAACGCTCGAGCGCGGGATTCATGTCGAAAACGTCGACGCGCTGACTGCCTGAGTACTGCTCTCACAGGCACCGTGCGAGCTTGTCCTCTTCAATCCGTCGAGATGCGCAGAATCAGATTGCGCCCGGGCTCGAGCGCGAACTCCTTATAGCGGCTCAGAAAGTTTCTGTAGCTCTTGTTCGTCGCATTGCGAACGCCGACATCGATTCGCGCTGACCTGCCGAAAAGCGTGTAATGAAAACCGACGTCGAGATTCAACAGCGTGTAGCCGGGCGTCACCAAGTCGAGTCCGTTGGGATGCTTCTGTCGGTCCACGTGCTCCACTTCTCCGCCGACAAACGCTCGCGACGCCCATACGGTCGAAAAATCATATTCGGCGCCGGCCGCAGTTCGCGGCGGTGGCATCAGCGGCAGTGACGCGTCGTTGTCGCGAAGGGTGCCGCGCACAAAATCATGACGCGCGCGCAGCAGGAGGTTGTGCGCTGCCTCTACCTCAGCCGACGCTTCCGCGCCTGTCAACAGCGCATCGGCCTGGAGGTGACGGAACACACGCAATCCGTCGATCGTCTGGGTCGTCGGCGTGATGTATACGAAATCGTTGACCAGATCCCTGAACCCATCGAGCTCCGCCCGAACACGCGGACTCTGCCACCTGATGCTCGCATCGACATTGAGCGCATGTTCTGCCTTCAGGTTCGGGTCTCCAATCTCATATCGACCTTCAGCGAGATGCGGTCCGTTCGCAAACAGCTCGAACAAATTGGGAGCGCGCCAGGCTGCGCCTCCGTTTG
>JBDTNA010000354.1:0-3786 GCA_039933985.1 Gemmatimonadales bacterium
AGCGGGCAAGGTCCGTATGGAAGGCAAGGACTACGTCATGGCTGACGGCGACGTCGAGAAGAATGTCGGTGGTCGTTTCGGTTACTTCACTCCCCTTTCCACCGATCACGCCAGCGATCGCTTCTGCGTTCGCGGCATCAGCGATAACCGTCATCGAGTCATCGAGCTTTCTCTCGACACCATCGAGCGTGACGATCTTCTCGCCGTTCTTTGCGCGCCGGACAATGATTTTGCTGCCGCCGAGCTTTGACATGTCGAACGCGTGCATGGGCTGGCCAAAGCCATGGAGCATGTAGTTCGTCACGTCGACGACGTTGCTGATCGAACGCGAGCCGACCGCTTCGACTCGCTTTGCAAGCCACTCTGGACTCGGACCAACAGTCACGCCGTGAATCGCAATCGCCAGATATCGCGGTGCTCCTTCCGAGTCCTCGACACTTACATCGATTGGCGTCGGCTGCGACGCCGTTGACGAACGCGTAAGAACCGCCGGCGGATGTACCGGCCGTTTAAGCGGTGAGCCAACTGCAGCCGCGATCTCGCGGCCAAGTCCCTCGTGCGACAAAAGGTCGGGACGATTCGGCAGCACATCGACAACGAGCTGTGTGTCGCCAACGGGCATCACTTCGAGAAAGGATGCGCCGGGCGCAGCATCGACATCGAGTGCAAGAATCCCTTCGTGGTCGGTGCCGAGTCCAAGCTCGCGCGCGGAACAGAGCATGCCTTCGGAAACTTCGCCGCGGATTTTTCGCTTCTCGATCTTGAGTCCGCCCGGCAGAGTCGAGCCGACGCGCGCGAACGGATAGAGAGTGCCGACCGTGACATTTGGCGCACCGCATACGACGTGATGCAGCTCGCCCGTCCCGGAATCGACTCGCGTTACCCAGAGATGGTCAGAGTTTGGATGGCGGCCCGCCTCGACGACCTTTCCGACGACGATGCTCGACAGATCCTGACGCAGGGCGACCACGTCATCGACCGTCGCGCAGCGCGCAGTCAGAAGATCGCGAAGCTCGTTAGGCGTGAGATCGAAATCGACAAAGTCTTTCAGCCAGCTGTATGACGCGTTCATCCTGACACCTGCTCGAGGAAGCGCATGTCAGAATCGTAGAGCAGTCGAATGTCAGGAAGCTTGTAGCGCAGCATTGCGATGCGAGCAGGTCCCATCCCGAATGCCCATCCTGTGTACTTCTCCGAATCCACGCCTGCTCCCTCCAGAACCTTGGGATGCACCATGCCCGATCCGAGAACTTCCATCCAGCCAGTCTGCTTGCACGCGGGACAGCCAGAGCCGTGACAAAGCTGGCACTCGACGTCCATTTCTGCGGACGGCTCGGTGAACGGGAAGTAGCTCGGACGAAAGCGCGTGCGCGTCTTCCCGAAGAACTTGTTCGCGAAGTGAGTCAACGTTGCTTTCAGGTCGACGAAACTGATGCCTTCGTCAACGGAAAGTCCCTCGATCTGCGCGAACATCGGCGCGTGCGAAGCGTCGAAGAAGTCGCGGCGGTAGACATTCCCGGGCGCGAGAATACGAATCGGCGGCTTGTAGGATTGAAGCGTGCGGATCTGAACCGGCGACGTATGTGTGCGCAGCAACACGTCGTCGCTAAGGTACAGCGTGTCGTGCGCGTCCAGTGCCGGATGATCGGCCGGGAAATTCAGCGCCGAGAAATTGTACCACTCGGATTCTGCTTCGGGACCGATCGCGACTGTGAACCCGATCTCGCGAAAGATGTCCTGGATTTCTTCGATCACGACGGTGACCGGATGGCGACCGCCCCTCCACGTCCGGCGGGCAGGCATCGTGAGATCGAGATCAGTCTGCGCCGCCGGAGCAGCGAGCGAATCGAAACGAACCTGAAGCTTCTGCTCGATCGCTTCCTTCACTCGATTGAATGCCGCACCTGCATCGCGACGATTCTCCGCGGGAAGGCCCGGCAGCTCTTTCATGAGCAGCGTGAGCGCACCGCTTTTTCGTCCGAGCAGGCTCGTGCGAAGATGCTCGACATCGTCGCGTGTCGATGCCTGATCGATCGACTCCGCTGCGCGGGCGTCGACTTTATCGATCTCGCTCACCAGCTCTTCGAGATTCAATTCAGTATTCGTTCAAGAGTGATGGAAATGTGAAAGGGCGGCCCAGGAACGCCATGCCTGGCTCCCGGACCGCCCTACCATATGAAACGATGATCAGGCTGCTGTTGTAAGCGCGGAGCGGGCTTTGTCGGCGAGGGCTCCAAACGCGGCGGGATCGCTGATCGCGATATCAGAAAGAACCTTTCTGTCGATCTCGATACCGGCCTGCTTGAGGCCGTTCATAAACACGCTGTAGCTCATATCGTGCAGACGCGCGCCCGCGTTGATGCGAACGATCCACAGCTTGCGGAAATCGCGTTTCTTGTTCTTGCGATCGCGGTACGCGTACTTCCAACCGCGCTCGACGTTTTCCTTTGCTGCTTTCCAGAGCTTGCTCCGGGCGCCGAAGGCACCGCGGGCCGCTTTCATCACCTGCTTCTTGCGCTTGAGGCGCACGACGTTCGATCTGACGCGAGGCATTGTATTTCTCCTTTATGCCTGCAAGAGGCGCTTGATGTTCTTCTCTTCGCCGCGCGTCGCAATCAGTCCGGACTGGCGCAGGCGGCGTTTACGCTTCGACGTCTTCTTTGTCAGGATATGGCTCTTGTGCGCTTTGCCGCGCTTGACCTTTCCCGTTCCTGTAATGGAGAAACGCTTACGCGCTCCCCGGTGACTTTTCATCTTCGGCATTTGCTTTCTCTATTGGTTGTATTGACGCTGACTCTCTGGCCTACTTCGGCGCGAGAATCATCGTCATGAACTTTCCTTCGAACTTCGGCTCCGTCTCGACCTTCGCAACGTCAGCCAGCTCCTGGGCGACGCGGTTTACAACGACGCGTCCGAGCTCTGGATGCGCGATCTGACGTCCGCGAAACATCAACGTCACCTTCACTTTGTTTCCTTCGCCGAGGAATTCGCGCGCATGGCGCGTTTTCGTGGCGAAGTCGTGCTCCTCGATTCCAGGACGAAACTTCACTTCCTTGAGATGGATCACGTGCTGCTTCTTTTTGGCCTGCCTTGCCATCTTGGCCTGCTCGAACTTGAACTTTCCATAGTCCATGATTCGAACGACTGGCGGACGAGCAAGCGGAGCGACTTCGACCAGATCCAACCCCTGTTCCACCGCGGCGGCGAGTGCGGTCTCAACATCCATGATTCCGAGCTGCGCGCCGTCGGCTGCGATGACGCGGAGCGGGCTGATGCGGATCTGCCTGTTCACGCGCACGCGTTTTGTGGTGTCCTGAATACTCGGCTACCTCGACTTGAGAATGAGTGCGAAACGAAAAGCGCGGACCCTTGTCAGAGTCCGCGCGCAGACGGAGCCGAATAGACCTTCGGCGCCGAGTGGCTTGAACTCCTGTAGCACGCCTCGATGAATCTGAGGGCCAGAGGGTGGAGCTGCCCGCCCGGGCAACCCGCTTGTCGTTTTGTAACTCACGAATTTTAAACGATTTGGGGCCTCTTTGCAAGCTCGTCCCCGTACCCCACCTGCGCATTGACCGCGTCATCGAGTTCAACAACTTCGGTCGCCGTCGCCGAGTAAGGGCGAGAAGGTCCTATTGGCGAGCTGTGCTCACGTCCGGCGCTCGCCGAGGCCGGAATTTCTCGTGGTCGTTGGGCGCCGGGCGCTCCGCGTACCTCGCCGATAGGACCCTCTCGCCCTTACTCCGTTGTTCCTCTCGCTTGCACTACCTGGTGGGCTGCCGGGGATGG
>JBDTNA010000355.1:0-3778 GCA_039933985.1 Gemmatimonadales bacterium
GCAACCGCCGACTTCTTGGGGAAATACCGATCCGAAAACGATCGAACGAATTGTTCGCGCACGCCCGTCTGCTCGTCGGTCCCCGAGTAAACGAAATAGAGCCCGACTCGTTCATCCGGCATGAGGAATACAACGGAGTGGTCGCCGCTGTCTCCGGTATGGAAAAGAGTTCGACGATCATTTATCTCACCTTCAAAAAACCCGTAAGCGACCCCCGGGACGCTTCGCTGCGCGCGCCAGTGACTGCGGTGCATTTCCGCAACCGCGTCAGGTGGCAGGATTCGCCCGCCACGATTGATTTTGCCATCAGACAGGTGCGCGGAAATGAATCGGCCCATGTCGGCGGGTGTCGTAACGAGTGACGCCGCAGGATATGGGAGAAAAACAATTCCTCGTCCCGCTCTTGGCGGAGCAGTTGCGATGTCCTTATTCCATCCGTCGGGCAATGGTTGCGCGAATGTGCTGTGGCTCATGCCGAGAGGCTCGAAGATGTGCCTCTTCGAATACAAGTCGAACGATTCGCCCGAAGCCGCCTCCACTGCGTAGCCGGCCAGCGCCATTCCGATGTTCGAATAACTCACTTCAATTCCGGCGGGCCTCACGCGTATAGGCCGATTGCGCTCAAAAAATCCTGCGAGCGACAGACGTTGGTTTTGCAGTACGAGACTTCCGTCGAACTTGTCTTCGAACCCCGCGGTATGGGTCAGCAGATCCGCGATCCTTATCTGACGTCCGTAACCATCGTCGAGTCTCGCTGAAACGGGCAGGTATCGGTTGACATCGTCGGTCAACTTCCATCGGCCCGAAGCGGCGAGCTGCATCGCGGCCGTTGCCGCAAACAACTTCGAATTGGATGCCGCGCGGAACAGAGTGACGTTTGGATCCACCGCCGTGCCGCTCTGGGTCTCGCCAAAGCCGCTCGCGAAAATGCTCGTGTCCCCACAGACAACGACAAGCGCCCCACGAGGCACACGTTCCGCCGGCGACAGGCCTGCCAGAAACTGCGACAGAAATTTCCCGACGTCAGCCGAGTCGGGACAGGGTGCCGTCAGCGATGAGGCAAGCCCAAGTGCCAGTATGAATTCAGTCAGCAAGTCGATGCGCCGTGGTTTTTCCTGAGCGCACAGTGTGCTGTGTAAGCACGACGTTCAAGCGACTTGCAATGGCGGTAGCACAGGGTGCAACGAACTACGTCATGCGGGCCTTAGTTCGTTAAGAAGAGACTGAAGCCTGGCGCGTCGGTCGCGGCTTACCGGCACTCGCGTGCCGGTGCTCAACACGACAACGTGCTCGTAGCGTGAGATGGTCTTGATCGCCTTGACGAGGTCGAGGCGAATGATCGCGGAGCGATGGCAACGAAAAAAAACAGCAGGGTCGAGGCGCGACTCGAGCACGCTCATGCGCTCACGCAGCAAACACGAGCGTGCCCGCGCAGAATGCAATCGCACGTAGTATGTCTCGGCTTCGATCCATTCGAGGTCGGATACGGGGATAACCGTTGTCTGGCCGCGGTCGCGAACCAGAATCTGAGCGAGGTACGACGCTTTATCGTCCGTCGCCGCCTGTGCGAGCCGCGCCTCTTCAACGCGTTGGACCGCACGCTCTACGGCGGCGCGAAGCCGAGCAGGCGCGGTGGGCTTGAGAATGTAGTCGAGCGCACGTGCGCCAAACGCACGAACGGCGTGTTGCTCGTAGGCGGTGACGAAAATGATTGCGGGCGGCAGCTCATGAGGCTCGAATTCGTTCAGCAGCTCAAAGCCTCCCATCACCGGCATCTCGATATCGAGAAACAGCATGTCGGGCCGGAGACTTACAATACCTTGCCGGGCTGCGACGGCGTCTCCGTAGGTCGCGACGACATCAATTCCGAGTGCCGTGAGATCTGCACTCAGGCCTTCGCGTGCGAGCTTCTCGTCTTCGACAACGATGGCTCGCGACTTCGTCATTTCCGGAACGGAAGCACGACATGAGCGGCCGCGCCACCGTCTGGCAGCGCATTCAGTGAAAGCGCTGCTTCTGCTCCGTACAGCGTGTTGAGCCTGGCACGAGTGTTCGGCAATCCAATTCCGGTCGAATGAATCCCATGGTCGACCCCCGCTCCGTCGTCCTCTACCGATATATGAATCATGTTGCCTTCTCTCCAGGCTCGAATCGACACGGTCCCGATACCGAGACGACTTGCGATGCCGTGACGCACAGCATTCTCGACTAGTGGCTGCAGCAGAAGATGGGGCACCAATGCTGTCCGCGCTTCGGTCGCAACCTCGAAATGCGTTCTCAACCGGTCAGGAAAACGCTCACGCTCGATCGCCAGATACGACTCGGCGAAATCCAACTCCTCCGAAAGTGCGACCATTGCTTTGTCGCCGCCTTCATCGGGTTGCCTCAGCACGTAACGCAGCAGGTCGGAGATCTGCGTCAGCACACGTGCGGCACCCTCGGAATCGTTTCGGCGTGCGAGCAGTATCACGGCATTCAGCGCATTGAACAGGAAGTGCGGACGGAGCTGCGCGCGGAGAGACACGAGTCGCGACGTCGCCAGCTCCCCTTGCACCGCGGACTCTCTGACAGCGGCTGCTCGGTCGCGGCGAGACGCGTCCGACGCGTGGCCGAGTCCGATGATCAGGCTATATGTCAACAGATCAAGCGGGAGATATGCGGCGAACGCCCACGTCACAGCAGCGCTCAGGCCACCGGGTCCGATTGGTATCAAAAGCAGAGATGCAATCGCGGGCAAAGCCAAGGAATGCGTCAGCGCTATTGCAGTAACGATTGTCGCGTGGATCAACATTTCCGCCGCAGTGATGCCTTGTGCGTCGATCCGTCTGACTCTGCGCCAGACGCGCAACAAGCCCGGTGCGGCGAAGGCCCATGCGACGAGTGAGATCATCTGCCAGATAGTCGTCACCCATAGAACAATCGGTTGGCCGCGAGCGACGGAAGTCGCATAAACCGGCACGGCTCCGACAATCGCACAGCCTGACAGCGCCAGTGCGAGCAGATGGCTCTGGCGAACGGGCGTCCGGTACCAGCGACGGGACGAAGTTGGCGAGACGTAATCCGGCTCGGAACCGGACAGTGTGGCAACAGTGGAGCGAATGACCGATGCAACACCCTTTCCTGCATATGCCGCGATGGAGGCGGGAACGAGGGCTACCAGCATCACGAGCTGTACGTGGCCTGGGCCGCCCAGCGCATTGGAGATGAAATGAGAAAGCGGTAGACCAAGCGCTGCAGGAATCGCGATGTACAATGCCGGGCTTTTCGAGACGAGCGAAATCGCGAACACCGCAACCATCAACAAAAGGAGGGGACCTTGAACCTCGGTTGCCCGGGTATCGAGCCACCCGACACCAAGGCCTGCCAACAGCGAGAGAAGGGGAGCCAGCATCAACGGACGATACACCTCCACTCATTGGACCGGCATACCAGCGCAACGAACAGCGTCATTTGCGCAACCAGCGCGCGTGCGCCGCTAACCGGAACCCGGTTTCACCCAGCTGCGAAACCGTTCCGTTTCGCCACCTCGCGATACCAGTGCGCACTTTTCTTCGGATAACGCTGCGTCGTCTCACGGTCAACGAAGAAAAATCCGTAGCGTTTCTTGTAGCCATTGAGCCAGCTGAAGTTGTCGAGCAGAGACCACATGTAGTATCCACGCACGTTCATGCCTTCGCCGATTGCGCGGTGGATCACCTCGAGGTGATCGCGGACGAAATCGATGCGGTACTGATCGTCCACCGTTCCTTCTGCGTTCAACATCTCTTGCGACGAAATC
>JBDTNA010000356.1:0-3776 GCA_039933985.1 Gemmatimonadales bacterium
TGCGTGCGGTTCTCATCGGCATCATCGCCCTCGTCGTTGCGATTGTATTCGCAAGTCCGCTCTACGTTGGTGGCACTTCCGTTCTCACAAGAATCGCCGCGGCGTTTCTCATCATCGTGTTCGGCTTCCTCTTCGTCACGGTTTCTTCACGCCTGACAGGTGAAATCGGTTCGTCGTCGAACCCTATCTCTGGAATGACAGTCGCGACGCTGCTTCTCACCTGCCTGACTTTCGTCATCCTCGGCTGGACAGGCAGCAACTACTATGTCACAGCGTTGTCGATCGGAGCGATCGTCTGCATCGCTGCATCGAACGGAGGGACGACGTCGCAGGATCTGAAGACGGGATATCTCATCGGCGCGACGCCAAGCTCACAGCAGATTGCAATCCTCGTTGGCGCGCTCGTCTCGGCTCTGGCGCTCGGGCCGATTCTTCTCAAGCTCAACGCAGCGGGTTCAGTTTACGTTCCTGTCGGCACGACGATCCAGGGAATCACTGCTGGTTCAGTGAAGGCAGGCGAAGTTGCCGACGTGACGAAGCTCTCACGACGTGAAGGAATCGAAGGAACACTCGCAGGCGGCGCGACGGACAGCCGCGAGTATCTCGTGTGGCATCGCCAGGATCCGTCGGGCGGTAACGCCGAGAAGTATCTGGTCGATGACGCTGGCAAGCCGGTGTATTTCGTCGATCGCGGCATCAACGGATCGATTCGCACGCTGCCGAATGGCCAGGAGGTTCCGAAGTTCGATGCACCCAAGGCCACGCTGATGTCCTACATCATCAAGGGCATACTTGGCGGACAGCTTCCGTGGGCGCTCGTTCTGCTAGGTGCGATGATCGCGATAGTGCTCGAGATGTCAGGCATTCCGTCACTCGCGTTTGCGGTTGGCGTTTACCTGCCTCTGTCGTCTTCGAGCCCGATTCTTCTCGGCGGGTTGATACGCTGGGGTGTCGACAAGTGGATCGCGCGCAAGCACGCCGGTGCCAATCTCACGGAAGATCAGCTCATCGCTGAAGGCGACAAGAGTCCCGGTGTGCTCATGGCATCGGGTTACATCGCCGGAGGCGCGATTGCCGGAATCATCATCGCGTTCCTCGCCGGCGTTCCATCAATGGCCGGATTCAATCAGAAGGTCGACGCGTTTGGTGAAGCGAATCCATTCAGGACAGGCGCTTCGTCGGATCTCCTGTCCCTGATTCCGTTCGTGTTGATGATGGTGATCCTCTACCTCACAGGCCGCGAGAAGCTGCTCGCGGCGAAGGGTGGCGGCTCGTAGAAACATCGAGCTGCGGATCAGGTATAACAAAGACTGTTGCTCAACCACTAAAGGATCTCAATGACAATGATTAGCTCCCGTGTTGTTTGCATCACGGTGATTGGATTGGCCGCCTGCGCCCCTGCTGCACAGCAGAGTGCGGGAAGCAGCTCGTCAATTTCTGTAGAGACGCTGCCGGCATCGAATCCGTTCGCCTCGGTAAGTACGCTTCCATTTCAAACTCCCGACTTCACAAAGATTCACGACACCGACTACACGCCGGCGTTTGAAGCAGGTATGAAGCAGCAGATCGCCGAGATCGACGCGATCGCCAACAGCTCGGCTGCTCCGACGTTCGACAATACAATCCTCCCGATGGAGAAGTCCGGCGAGGTTCTTACCAGAGTGTCGAAGGTCTTCAATGCCATCACCGGCGCGAACACCAGTGATGCGCTTCAGAAGATTCAGGAAAATGTTTCACCTAAGCTCGCCGCACACGGCGACGCGATCTATCTCAATGACAAGCTCTATCAGCGAGTGAAGAGCATCTATGATCGCCGGGATGCGCTCGGATTCACTCCGGAACAGAGGGCGCTCGTCGAGCTGTACAACAGAAATTTCGTTCGGTCAGGCGCGAATCTCATTGAGTCGGATAAAGTCAAGCTTCGCGCGCTCAATCAGGAAGAGTCGAAGCTCACAACCGACTTCCAGAATCGTCTTCTCGCTGCGACGAAGGCTGGCGCTCTGGTCATTGACAACGTCTCCGACCTCGACGGAATGACTCCGGACGCTATCGCTGCGGCTGCTGCCGCCGCAAAGCAGCGTGGTCTCGACGGCAAGTGGGTCATTTCACTTCAGAACACAACTCAGCATCCTGCGCAGCCTTCATTGAAGAAGCGTGCGGTGCGCGAGCGTCTCTTCATCGCATCAACTACGAGAGCGGAGCACGGCGACGCTAACGACACGCGTGACATCGTGAAGCGACTGGCGCAGCTGCGCGCCGATAAGGCAAAACTGCTCGGCTTCGCGAACTGGTCGGCATACGCGCTTGACAACCAGATGGCGAAGACGCCGGCGAATGCGACGAAGCTCCTGACAGACATGGTGCCGGCAGCGACAGCAAAGGCGAGGTCCGAGATTGTCGCGATGCAGGCCGTGATCGACAAGGAAAAGGGCGGATTCAAGCTCGCTCCCTGGGATTGGCAGTATTACGCGGAGCAGGTTCGGAAGGAGCAGTTCGCGCTCGACGAGTCGCAGATCAAGCCTTACTTCGAGCTGACTCGCGTATTGCAGGATGGAGTTTTCTTCGCAGCCAACAAGCTGTATGGCCTGACGTTCAAGGAGCGGAAGGACCTTCCAGTTTATCATCCAGACGTTCGCGTGTTCGAAGTGTTCGACCAGGATGGCAAATCGATGGCGCTGTTCTACTCCGACTATTTCAAGCGCGATGAGAAGGGTGGTGGCGCGTGGATGGATTCATTCGTTGACCAGAACGGCATCACCGGAACGAAGCCCGTCGTGTTCAACGTGGCGAACTTCACGAAGCCGGCCGCGGGCCAGCCTGCGCTGATCACGTTCAGCGACGTGACGACGATGTTTCACGAGTTCGGGCATGCGCTGCACGGCATGCTTTCGAACACTCGCTATCCGACGGTGTCGGGCACGAACACACCGCGTGACTTTGTCGAGTTCCCTTCGCAGTTCAATGAGAACTGGGCGCTCGAGCCGACAGTGTTTGCGAACTACGCAAAGCACTACAGCACCGGAGCGTCGATGCCTCAGGATCTCGTTGCGAAGATCAAGAAGGCGGGCACGTTCAATCAAGGCTTCGCGACGACTGAGTATCTCGCGGCTTCTCTGCTCGACATCGCGTGGCATTCGCTGCCACCAGGATCGTCGCAACAGGATGTGGACGCGTTCGAAAAAGAGGCGCTCACCCGCTACAACGTTGCAATGCCCGAGATTCCGCCTCGCTATCGCACGACGTATTTCTCTCACGTCTGGCCAGGCGGATATTCGTCCAGCTACTACGCGTATCTGTGGAGTGAAGTGCTCGACCACGATGCATATGCGTGGTTCGAGGAGAACGGCGGTCTGACGAGAGCGAACGGTCAGCGTTTCCGCGACATGGTTCTATCGCGCGGAAGCACGCAGGATCCAGCCGAGCTGTATCGAGCTTTCCGAGGGCGTGACCCGAGTGTCGAGTATCTGCTCATCAGCCGCGGCCTGAAGTAAGGTCCGGCCGGAAGTAGCCGCAGTCCGAAGTCCGCAAGTAAAAGGCAGTGGGGTGTGAGCGCGTAACTCAACGCTCACACCCCACTGCTTTTTGCAGGATCATCCGATAGTCAGCTTGCCTGTCGACGAGTCGAAGCTGGTGGGATAGGAATGCATGTTCGAAGTGCGTTGCTGTTTATACATTTCAGTTTCCATCTGATTGCATCTCGTAATTGGCTAGTTTCTCCAGAACCACATCAGTGCTGTTCCAGCCGTACTGATTCCGATCGAAGTGAGCGCGATCGC
>JBDTNA010000357.1:0-3770 GCA_039933985.1 Gemmatimonadales bacterium
GACGTGCTGCCGGTGAACAAGATCTTGGAAACCTATTTCCCAAACGAAGCGCCCGATTTTGTGTCGATTGATGCCGAAGGCGTTGATTTCGACATCATCAAGTCTTACGATTTTGAAAAGTTTGCACCCAAGGTGCTCTGCATCGAAACCATCAATTACACACCCGACGGCAGGGGTACAAGGCGAATGGATTTGTGCAGGATGATCGAGGAGAAGGGATATTTCGAATACGCGAACACTAACATCAACTCCATTTACGTCAGCCGACAATGGTGGTTTGGCAACAATGAAAGCCGTTCTTGAGGTAAAGTTTGCCGGCGGTTTAGGCAACCAGCTTTTCCAATACGCCACAGGAAGAAGCCTCGCCCACAAAAACAATGTTCGTTACCTGGTCTTTAATACTGACAACTACCAGAACGAATCTCTCAACCGGACATTTGAGTTGGGGCGACTGAGAGTAAAAGGACACCACCTCCGCAACCGTCATTTTAAAAATCTTTTTGCCGCCAATGCACGCTTGAACAGGCTTGCTCACGCATCGGGTCTTCACAAACGGATTGACGAAAATGGTTTCGTATCGCAGTGCCTGCAAAACAAATTGGGTTTCCTGTCGTCGCTATACGGCTATTGGCAGTCGGAAACCTATTTCGGCGACATTCGTCCGGAGTTACTTGAAGAACTGATACCTTTGCGACTGCCGCCTTATCCGGCGTGGTTGGGAAACAAGAATACCGTGGGTATTCATGTTCGGCGTACCGATTACTTGCAGGACCGGCGCTACGGTGTTTTGGGAAAGGAATATTATGTCAGAGCGATCGAGTTCATCCGCGCGAAGGTCGAGCATCCTTTTTTCGTATTTTTTTCCGACGATATGCCCTGGTGCAGGGCAACGTTCAGCGAAGATTTTCTTTTCTTCAATGAGGGCCCGTGGGCAGAAGATTACCTGCAACTGCACCTCATCTCGAAGTGCAGACACCAGATCATTGCCAACAGCAGTTTCTCCTGGTGGGCAGCCTGGCTCAACGAGAACGAAAGTAAAATCGTGGTGAGGCCTGCCCGGCCGTTCCGCGAGCCATCTTTGTTGTACGAAAATCACTATCCCGCAAGCTGGGCGGTTGTCGACAATACGCCATGAAGGGAGTGTCTGTCGTCATTTGTTCTTACAACAGCAGAGGCAAATTGCCGGAGACGCTTCGGCATTTGGCGATCCAGCTGCCGGTGCCCGATGTGCCATACGAATTGATCATCGTGGACAACAATTGCACCGACGATACGCTTGCCGTTGCAGAGAATCACTGGACTGAATTGGGCGCACCTTTCCCGTTACGTTTTGTAACGGAACCCAGACCCGGCCTGACCTTTGCGCGGATCAAAGGCGTGCAATTGGCTGCACTTGATTACGTTGTATTCTGCGATGACGACAACTGGCTTTGTGAAGACTATTTGTCGAAAACATACAGGCATTTCGAGAGCAAAAAAGAAATAGCGTTGTTGGGTGGTGTTGGGGTGCCGGAATTTGAAGCACAGCCGCCAGATTGGTTCAATGCCGTAAAAGGATTTGGCTATGCAGTCGGGGATGAGGGCCGGCAAACGGGTTACGTAACATCGTTATACGGTGCGGGGATGGCACTCCGAAAATCAGCTTTTCTGCAAGTCATCAATAAAAACGGCCTGTCGGTCAGCGACCGAAATGGCAGTCAGCTTTTCTCGGGTGGCGATACGGAAATCAGTCAGGTGATCTCCAAAGCGGGGTACCGGATCTATCTCGACTGCAGCATGACTTTCAAACACTTCTTGCCCAAAAACAGACTGACTTGGTCGTATTACCTTCAGCTTCGCAGATCGTTTGGCGTTGCGACGGCGAACCTGCAGTTAACTGATACTTCAGGGAAAACGAGCAATCGGGGTATCCTGGCGGATTTCATCTCGGTGATGAATTACTGTCTTAGCAACCTGAAATACACACTGTTTTCCTCGCAACTGAAGACGGCCCAGTGCGCCAACTTCGTGCAACAGAGGGCCTGGCGAACGACACTCATAAGAGCAAGGCACAGGTAAAAATCCGGGGCCCAAGAACAATTGTGCGAATTGCATTCATTACATATGAGTTTCCACCAGACACCGGAAAAGGTGGCATCGGCACATACGTCAGCCAGGTTTCAACAATGCTCGCAAGAGCAGGATGCGATGTGCATGTATTTGCCGGAAGCCACAGCCGTCAGGCGGACGCTCTTGAGAAGGGGGTCAATGTCCACTGGGTAAAATGCTCAGACCCAGACGATTTCAAGCACAAGGTGCTCACTCCCTTTGCTGCTGAACAAAAAGCTTCAGGGTTCGATCTGATGGAGTCGCCGGAAATTCACGGAAACGCATCGGAGGTCAAAAGAGCGTTTCCACATTTGCCGCTTATCGTGCGTTTGCATGGACCTAATTGGCTCGTCGAGCACACGAAAGAGAAATACATTCCGCTCGCTTCCAAATTGCGCTTTGTGATGGGTGCGCTGCGGCGTGGAAAGGTCGATCCTGGTTACTGGCGCAGATACGACACAGCCAACGATTTGGACAGGCGTTTTGCGTTGATGGCCGACAGCATTACAGCACCTTCATCTACCATGAAAAACTGGGCGGAAAAACATTGGAAACTTCCGGCGGATTCCATCACTGTCATACCCAATAAGTTTACACCGCTCCAAGGTTTCATGGAACAGCCCATTGCGGCTGAAGAAAACACCGAGATCGTCTTCTTTGGGCGATTGAATGTATTGAAGGGTTTAGTGAACGCGACCCACGCCATGAAGAGAATCTTGAAAGAACATTCTGCGTGCAGATTCAAAGTGATTGGCGATGACGGTCCCGGACCGGATCATAAAGTCAGGATGCGGCAATGGATGCGCGTTCAGCTAAAACCGTATTTGGCGAGGGTGGAGTTTTGCGATGGGCTTCCGTACGATCGCCTGCCTGAGGCAATAGAAAACGCGAGCATTGTCTTGCTGCCGAGCTTGTTCGAAAGTTTCTCCTACACCTGTGCCGAGGCAATGGCCGCCGGGAAAGCAGTGATTGGCAGCCGAGGCACCGGGATGCAAGACATGATACAGCACGAAATTAACGGCGTGCTGATTGACCCCGACGAGCCAGCTGAAATATTTGCGGCGATCGATCGTCTCTTGCGCGACAAAGACCTTCGCCGGAGCCTGTCAGTCGCTGCGAGAGAGACCATTTCAAACCAATTCGACGATGAAAAACTGACGCAAACCTATTTGGACCACTTCCGCCGTGTAATACTGTCGAGCTAAGCCGGAGTAAGACACATGCGGGGCATTTGTCGAGCTTGCCGGGTCAACTCTCCTTGGCGGCGTAGTCGTAGCTGTACTGGTAGTAGGCGCCGTACCTGGCAACCTGCGAGTCGGGATCGTTCAGGATTGCGCCGACTATTCGCACGTCGAGCGCGCGCAGCTGCTGCATCGCCTGCTGTGCCGCGTTGCCTTCCGTGGAGCCTGCGCGCAGCACGAGGATCACGCCATCCGCAAGCGTCGCGAGAATCGCCGCGTCGGAAGCCGCGAGAAGCGGAGGCGTATCGATCACCATGAGATCATAGCCTTCCGTGAGTTGCGCGAATTTCTTTTTCGCGACCTCTCCGCCGAGCATCTCCGCGGGATTGGGCGGAATTTTTCCCGTGTTGATGACGTAGAGATTCGGTACAGTCGTTGTACGAGTCACTTCTTCTTCCGTTGAATAGCCGAGGACGAAGTCGCTCAACCCAGGCTCGCGGG
>JBDTNA010000358.1:0-3756 GCA_039933985.1 Gemmatimonadales bacterium
GTCGTGGGATTTTGGAGCGGGGAGAAGATGTCTTTTTTTGTCGTTAAAAAACCCTGGCCTTTTCTCTGCGGTCTCTGCGGTCTCTGCGGTCTCTGCGGTGAGGTTTTTCCCCATAGTCTTTCCTCGGCGGCCTCGGCGGTTAACCAAAGAAGAAAGCGCGGCTAATGGTCCCGCTCGCCGACACCGAATAAGCATCATGCCCAACTCAAACGAGGATTCGGAGTATGCCGAGCAGCCCTGAAGAGCAGATCGCCACCATGGCCGCCAATCTGGCGGCCAATACCGGAAAGACACTGGACCAGTGGGTCGCGATCGTGAAGAAGAGCGGAAAGACAAAACATGGCGAAGTCGTGAAGTGGCTGAAGGCCGACCACGGAATCACTCATGGGTACGCCAATCTCGTGGCCCATTACGCGTTCAAATCACATGCGGCAGCACAGACTGCCGGGGGCGCTGATCTGGTCTCGGAGATGTTCGCCGGGAACAAGGCAGCTCTGCGTCCGATCTTCGACGCGATCATGAAGTCGGTTCGCGGCTTCGGACCGTTCGACGAAACTCCGAAGAAAGGCTATCTCAGCCTTCGCCGGAAGACGCAGTTCGCCACGCTTCATCCCTCGACCACAACGCGTTTCGATGTCGGGCTCAAGCTCAAGGGAGTGAAGCCCGAGGGCCGGCTCGAAGCGGCTGGCTCATGGAACGGGATGGTCTCTCACCGGGTTCGGCTCGAGTTTGTCTCCGATGTGAACAAGGAGCTGATTACCTGGCTGAAGCAGGCTTACGAATCGGCGTAAGGCGGTGACGCTCGCTCTTGTGGCGCCATGGCCCAGGGGCGAAAGTTGGCGCGTGCGCCGTTTTCCGGAAACGCGGGTCTCAGTGGTCAGTGCGCTTGCCAGCGATGATGCGGCGACCCGCGAGCGCGCCACAGCCGTGGTGATTGCTGCTTATCGAACGCCCGTCATCGCTGTGCTTCAGCGGCGATGGGATCTCAGTATCGAGGATGCCGAAGATCTCGCCCACGATTTCTTCGCGCAGGCGCTCGCCCGCGACTGGCTCTCGCGATATGACTCCGGCAAAGGTCGCTTTCGAACTTTTCTCCGAACCTGCCTTCTCGCATTCGCGGCGACTGCACACGAGAGTGCGAACCGACAGAAGCGCGGCGGCGGATTCGATCATCTGTCAATCGACGACGCGTTTGCGGTCGCGGTGGATGACGAAATCACCGACACGTTCGACCAGGAATGGACTCGAAGCGTACTGAGTCTCGCACTCGATGCGCTTCGCAGGGATTGCGAAGAGCACGGGCGTCTATCGACGTGGCAAGTGTTCGAGGCGTACGACGTCGAAGGAAACGAGACCGACAATCGTCCCACCTACGCTGCGCTGTCGAAACAGCTCGATATTCCGGCAACGCAAATCACCAACTACCTCAACTGGGCTCGTCGTCGGTTTCGCGAGCACGTGCTTGCGACACTTCGTGAGCTCACGGCAAGTGACGCCGAGTACAGGGATGAGGTTCGATCGATGCTTGGGGTGACTGTTTCGTGAAGCCCTTGTCGGGCGCGGCAATCGAGCGCCTTCGCGAGACGATCGACCGGCCTCACGCCGGCGACCGCTACGACGTTCATGAGATGCTCGGCCGCGGGGGAATGGGGTCAGTGTATCGTGCGCACGATTCGATTCTCGGACGCGATGTAGCGCTCAAGGTTTTGTCGACTGATGCGGATGCCGCTGCGCTGGCATCGCGACTCGCACGCGAAGCGAGAGTGCTCGCACGATTGGAGCATCCGGGAATCGTCGCGGTTCACGACGCCGGAGTTCTCGAAGACGGGCGCCCGTTCTATGTAATGCGTCTCGCTCACGGAAAGCAGCTCGATGCGTACGCGATGTCGGCAGGTCGCGGCGACCTGCTTCGTGTATTTCTCGGAATCTGCGACGCTGTTGCCTACGCGCATGCGCGCGATGTCATTCATCGCGACTTATCGCCCGCCAACATCATGGTGGGCGAGTTCGGCGAAGTGCTCGTGCTCGATTGGGGAGTTGCCAAGGTCGCGGGCGAAAGCGCTCCGTCTCTTTCTCAATCGTCGGCGGTTGGCTCAGTGACTACTGCTGACGGCGTTGTCATCGGCACGCCCGGGTTCATGGCGCCGGAGCAGGCATCGGGAGGCGCCGCGACCGCCGATACCCGCGCCGACACGTACGGGCTTGGCGCGATTCTGCGACACCTCTGTAACGCGCACGGTGCCGATATTCCTCGCCCGCTGGCGTCGATCATCGAGCGAGCGACCGCGCTAAATCCGGCCGAGCGTTTCGAATCTGTCTCGGCGCTTGCGGACGACGTGAGGCATTTTCTCGACGGCGAGCGCGTGCTTGCCCACCGCGAAGGCATTCTGGAGCGGGGCGCGCGACTCTACAAAAGGAATCAGGCGCTCATTCTCCTGCTTCTCGCCTATGCGATAATGCGCGTCACCATACTACTTTGGCGCGGGATTTAATGATCCAATTGGCCGAAACCGAATCAGTTCATGCCGGCGCGCCATTCAGTCGCGCCACTTACAAAAGAGGATTCATCGAATGAACAAGCCCGTGCTCGGACTCGTTGCCGGCGGAGTGCTCGGCGTAATCGACGGATTTACTGCACTCGTGTCGGCGCCCGAAGTTGCCCCGGAGATAACGACGATCGTTCTCGGGTCGATGGGAAAGGGTCTCGTGGCTGGTGTGCTTATCGGGTGGTTCGCGCGAAAGGTGAATAGTCTCCCGCTCGGAATTCTGTTTGGCCTGACGATGGGCGCCCTGTTCGCGCTCCCGTTCGCGATGGCGACAGATCCAACGACGGGACAGAAATACTTCTGGGAGATTCTTGTACCCGGATCGATGGTCGGACTTGTGGTTGGGTTTCTGACCCAGCGATATGGTGCGCGACAAGGAACGCGGGCTCCTCTTCGGAGCTAAATCGCGCGAGCCGAGAGATCCAAACCAGAAGAACAAAACCCAAAGGACCAAAACCGGCCCCCGCAGCGACATCGTATTGATGTCCTCATCGAGCGGAGCAACAATGAAGAGACTGGCTTTGATTGCCGTGGGTGCTGCACTCGTCGCGTCTGTCCTCGGATTCAGTTTCATGGGAGGTTGGGCAGTTGTTACCGTGTCGAAAATCCCCGATGCGTGGATTACCGGAAAGCCCCTGCAACTCTCCTGGCAAGTGCGGCAGCACGGTATGACCCTGCTCAACGGACTGCGGCCGACACTCGAAGCGAGGTCGGGCTCGAAGGTCATCAGCGGGAATACATGGTCCTTCGAGGAGGATGGTCAGAAAGGTTATCGCGGAACGATCACTTTTCCCGAGCGTGGTGAGTGGCAGGTCACGATCAACAGCGGTTTCGGTAGCAGCAAGGCGGTACTTGTTCCGTGGCGTGTGGTCGATTCTGTGAGCGCGATTCGTGGGACTGTGGAATCGCACCTTCCGAAAGTCGGAATTGCGCCATTCAGTGACCACGAGCGCGGCCGCCGAATGTTCGCATCGATGGGCTGCGTTACCTGCCACATTCACAGCGACGTCGGCATCACCGGCCAAGTCAGTGGAGCCGGGCCGGATCTTACAGGCCGCAGCTTTCCTGCTGATTACCTGGCGAAGTTCCTGACCAATCCGTCGATCAAGCCATCGACGAACGGGAACCGTATGCCCAACCTCGGACTCAGGGAAAAGGACATCGCGCCGCTCATTGCGTTTATCAACGGACAGCGCCGCGTCACTGGTCG
>JBDTNA010000359.1:0-3749 GCA_039933985.1 Gemmatimonadales bacterium
GAGACGGAGAGAACGCCGTCATACAACGCCGGCTTTCGGCGACAGGTTTTGCTGGAATTCGGTGACAGACTGGAGTACGCGATAACATTTGGCGACGAGCTTTTTCTCGGCCTCAAGGACCGAGGTCATAAGGCGTACTTTGATCCTTCCGTCGCGATTCATCACGTCAATCTCTGCAGGTTCGGTCCGTGGCTTCACGAGCGGTTTCTTGCTGGCGTGCTGATAGGTGGATACCGCAGCGCTCGATGGTCGTGGCCCAGGCGGATCGCATATGCTGGTGCATCACCGCTCATCGCGTTTGTAATACTGTCGCGCGTTCAGCGCGGTGTCCGTGAAGCGGTGCGCAACGATCCCATGCCGGCGGCTACTGTATTCGCGATCGTGTGCGGTGCGTTCGTGAAAGCGGCGGGAGAATTCCGTGGATACCTCGCGGGTACCGGCACGAGCGCCGAACGTATCATGACTCGTTACGAGATCCGGAAGTTATCCTTCAATGCCGGAGATGGTTCGTGACAAACTCGAGCCACGCTGAAGCTCGACCAGCTCCGGACTCGCTGCAAAGGCGCCGCAGATAGTCACGTCGTACTCATAACGCCCGCCATGCTCGGCGTCGATCCACGGAAAGCCCTGACAAACAAGGGGGTAGTACGGTTTGTTGTGAATAGTGCAGCCTCCGTCGAGATACATCACGCACCGCCCTTTCCGGACTCGAGTCCGCCACTCGTCCCAGCGCGTCTTGTAGACCAGGCCGGGTCCGTGATTGATCTCGATCGCCGCCGCCTCCGCGTCCGAAAGCGTCGTCCCGTACGCGCAACACGATGCGTCGTACGGGCAGGGAAAGCATGGCAGTACCGGTAACGTCATCTGCTAATTACGTCCCAGCCGACGTAAGGGTTGCGATGCACCTCCAACTGGCGTCGCACTTTGAAATGTTGCGGTCAACACGCCAAACAGGAACTGATCGCCATTTGCATCGGCGTTACGGAAAACCAGATACACGTCGTGCAATCCCGACGTCGGGCTTAGCGCCGTGCGAAGTTGTGACGGAGGCGCAGCGGGGTCAGTAGTCGGACGAATCAACCCGCTCTCCCCAAGCAATGCGCCAGTCGGTGAGTCGAGACGTACCTCGATTTTCCCACCTTTCGCCTGGTATTGTGCAGGAGCTACCGCCGACAATACAACTGCGGTTATGCCGGTCAGATCGATCTGCTTCAAGGCGACCGATGCACCCGGACGATTCACGACGGTAATCTCAATTGGCACTTCCGGAACGCTCTGCTTCGACACGCCCTCTGAAAACTCCCCGTTTGCGACCACCACGGTTGGAGAGCGCAGCACGATCGTTTTCTCCTTCGTGATTGCGGGCATTCCGTTCACCGCGCGGTCTGTATACGCCGCGCTCAACAGGAGCACGCCGCGCGGCGAATCGGCCGAACCAGGTGCCGGGACATACGTGCCGCGATCAGGGAGAGACGGCGCGCCTGACTTTCTTTCGCCGAGACTCAGGATATAGGCGAGCATTGCGGAGGCCTGCGCGTCGGTGAGCTGTGGGTGCGCTGGCATGGTGACTTTGCCCCAGACTCCGGTTCCGCCTTCGCGGATTTTCCGGATGAGACGCGTGGTTACCGTGCTGTCGTTGTGATACTTCCGTGCGACATCGACGTACGCTGGACCGATGGACTGCCTGTTCAGCTGATGGCAGGAAAGGCAGTCGCTTCCTTCGATCAGTCTGCGTCCTGACGCGTTCGCGCTCTCGCTCGAGCGAATCGCTGTCGGTGCTCCGGTAGATGAGAGTCCGTCTTTCAGATACTGCGCATTCACGGTCACTCGCGACGGGATGATTCCACTTCTCAACGAGCCATCCTCACTGTCCGTCACGCGCGCAGCGTAGCGGACCGGCGTGCCAGCGAAGAAGAACGTGCGGTTGCTTCCAACGATATCCAGGTCGACAGTGGGCGGCTCGTTGCCGGCGGCGATCTCAACAGCCGAAGTGGCGCTCGCGCCCTTCGGGTCGGTGACCGTGAGCGAAGCTGTGTATGTTCCCGGCCTTGTGAAAGTGAATGACGGGTTCGGTCCGGTCAGTCGCTGCAATACCGCGCCGCCTCGCCGGCTGATTGTCCACGCGTACCGCAGGGAATCTTCATCGAGATCGACGGTGCCTGCAGAAGAAAGCGCCGCGCGCATCGGAAGTGCACCCGCCGGCCGATCAACTGCGACTCCTACGATCGGCTTCCGATTGCCTGCATTGTACTCGATGCGAACGAGTCGAGCGTCGTCGTTGCCTTGGAACCATGCAGTTCCGTACTCGAGAACGTAGAGATCGCCGTTAGGCCCGAACTGCATGTCGATGGGGTTGCTGAACTTGTAGCTCGGCATAAACCGCTCGATGGAAGCGAGATCGCCTTTGCCGTCCATTGTCGCGGCCATGATCCAGCCGCGCATCCACTCATAGAAGAAAAGCTTTCCGTCATACCATTGGGGGAAAGGTCTCGCTCCTCCGCGGAAATCGTCGCGGTGGAAAACCGGACCCGCCATCGCCGTGCGTCCTCCGCTGCCGAGAATTGGGAAGTCGGGTGACGCCGCGTACGGATACCATATGAATGCGCTCTGTGCCGGCGGCAGCTCGGTGAGTCCAGTGTTATTCGGCGACCGATTCATCGGGTGTGTCGGATCGAATTGCTCTCCTCCCGTCACGGTCACCGAATCGATGAATGTCGTCTTGTAGTACGCCTTGTTGTTGCCGACGAAGTAGGGCCAGCCGTAGAAGCCCGCCTGCCTTGCCTGATTGACTTCGTCGTAGCCCCGCGGCCCGCGTCCGGCCGAGTCCACATTTGCATCGGGGCCTACCTCGCCCCAGTAGACGAAACCCGTGTGCGCGTCCACCGACATGCGATACGGATTGCGGTGGCCCATCGTGTAGATCTCTGCACGCGTCTTCGGTGTTCCTGGCGAAAAGAGATTTCCGGCTGGGATTGTATAGGTGCCGTCAGGCTCTGGATGGATGCGGATGATCTTGCCGCGAAGGTCGTTGGTGTTCGCGGAGGATTTTTGCGCGTCCCATGGTGACCGGCCAGTGCGCTCGTCGATCGGCGCGTAGCCGATCGCGAACGGGTTCGAGTTGTCGCCGGTGGTGAGGTAGAGATTGCCCTTGCCGTCGAAAGCGATCGAGCCGCCGGTGTGACAGCATTTGTCGCGCTGAGTCTTCACGTCGAGAAGCTGTTTTCGAGATTTGAGGTCGAGCGAGTCTCCCTTCATCGTGTAGCGCGCGAGCACGTTCTTCGGATCTGGTCCGGCGGGTGAGTAGTACATGTAGATCCAGCCGTTTTTCGCAAAGTCTGGATCAGCGGCGAGTCCGAGAAGGCCGTCTTCGCCCCGGCTTCCGTCCGTGTAATTGTTGCTGACTGGAATTGTCGCAATTCGTTTTACGCGATTGTTCTTCGGGTTGTAGATGTTGACATAACCATGTCGCTCGATGAACAGCACGCGCTCATCGGGGAGAACGGCAAGCTCTACCGGCTCCTCGAACTTTTCTGCGAGCACGACTTTCGAGAAACGATTCTCTTCGGGCCGCGCACGGCCGAAATCGATTGTTCCTGTGCCCATCGCGTATTTCAATCCGCCGAGGATGTGCTTCAGGAAGAGTGGCTCGGAGAATGTCGCGTCGGTGTGACCCATGTTTGTGTAGAACGCGCGTCCGCCATCGAAGTCGTGATACCAGCTCATTGGATGATGGTCGCCGTTCGTACCGC
>JBDTNA010000360.1:0-3746 GCA_039933985.1 Gemmatimonadales bacterium
TCATGGCGCGACCGGATCGCACACGACTGGAGTGATGCAGGGATTTCGTACACGATGGCAGTGGTGGGGGCTGAAGCGCCCGATCATTTGATTCGACGAATCACTGCACCGCGGGGAATCGCGGCGACAGCATGACGTTTCTTGCGCCGGAAGTTTTCCTTGCAGCCCTCGCAGTCGCTGCTGGCGTCGTTGCGCTGCACTTCATCGTCACGCGTCAACCGCGTGCTGGTGTTCTGCCGACAGCGCGATTCATTCCCAACTTGCCTGCAACCGCGACTGCAACAGCGAAGCGACCGTCAGATCTGCTGTTGATGATCCTGCGTGTCCTGCTCGTACTCGCGGTCGGAGCTGCGCTTGCGCGACCGGTTCTGAAGCCGTCACGAGGCGCAGCCGCTCGTGTGATTCTCGTGGACGTTTCCCGCGCATCGCGCGGCGCGTTGGGTTTGCGCGACAGCGTGAAGAATGTGTATCGCGATCAGGATGCGCTGGTTCTTTTTGATTCCGCATCGCGAATCATTGTAGCCGGCGCTGGCGATTCGATTTCAACTCTCAGCGCGTCGTCGCGGGAAGGAAACATCTCGGGCGCTCTTATCGCGGCAATGCGTGCAGCAAGTGGAATCAGAGATCGAGCTGACAGTCTCGAGCTTGTGATCGTGTCAACATTTGCGAGTGAAGAGATCGATGCCGCAACCGATAGCGTCCGGAGACTTTGGCCGGGGAAGGCGCGTCTCGTTCGCGTTGTGTCGTCAGCTGACAGTATTGCGCGTTCAGTCGTGCCGCTCGAGCTGAGAGCAACAGTTGGCGATCCACTTCAGGTTTCGGTTTCGCTGGCGAGACCGATTTCCAAAGCCGGTGCGCTCATCGTTCGCGACCCTCCGTCAGCGATTGACCTTCAGATGGTCTCGGCCGAAGGAAGAGTGCTCGTCGAGTGGCTTGCGGCCGGGCGACCACGAGGCACGTTGCCGCGTGCGAAAGTCGATACGATTGGTGGTGTGATCGCCGATACCGCACTGGTGATCGCGCCGTTCGAGCGCAAATGGAAGTTCGCAAGCGACTCACTGCGGGTTGCTCACGTGATTGCGCGATGGGTGGATGGCGAACCTGCTGCGATCGAATGGACTTCGGGCGAGGGATGCATTCGGTCGGTCGCGATTCCAGTGATTGCTGCGGGTGACCTCGTGATTCGCAGCGATTTCGTCCGGTTTGTCGCGGCGATTACGGGTGATTGCTCCGGTCGCACTTTCGAACCAATGACACCCGCGGCGATCGCCACGTTGACGGGCACAGGCGGCATGGCTTCGCGCGAGGCGTTCAGGCCGAGGACGGATGTGAGATCGACGTTGGCGCCGTGGTTGCTGGGGTTGGCGATTGCGCTGGCTCTTGCGGAGCTGCTCGTGCGCCGGCGGTCAAGCTCTTCAGCGATGATTGGCTTGAGACCCGTTCGAGCGGGGGCGCCGTCGTGACCGCGATCCAGAGAGTTCGTCGCACACAACAGGTGCTCGGTGCCGGCGCGGTGATGCAGGCGCTGGCGTGGGGAGTCGCGGCAGCGTTCGGCGTGCTTGCCGTGATCTCGTTCGCGTCGCTCGCAGATCCGGATCTGGCGAGACAAGCGGGGTGGCATGTCGTGGTCGCATCGCTCGCGGGAGCGGCGGTGCTGGCCGTTTTTCTCTGGAGAGGCCGGCACGTTGTTTCGCCGCAGAGAGTCGCGCTCTGGATCGAAGAGCGAATTCCCGATCTTCACTATTCGCTGGTAACGGCGATTGCCGAGGAACGCTCGGAGTTTACGGTAGGCATGGAGAAGGCGATCGAGCGCCAGGAGATTGGGCGCGTCACAACCGGAGTGGTGAGAAAGCGGTTGATTCCGGCGATCGGGGCAGCGATTGCGGCGGCGCTACTACTATATGTATCGCCGTCAGCCGCGTTTGGTGGCGGCAGCCTCTTTCCGAGACTCGGCGGGGCCGGTTCGGGCGCAGCGGTTCCGGTTGGAAGCCGGCTCGAGAATCTGAGTGTCCGCGTTACACCACCTGCATACACGGGGCAGGGCGCGACGAAGCTCGATGATCCCTCGTCGGTTGCGGCGATTGTCGGAAGCAGGATCACAGTGCGAGGTGACGGAGTTGCGTCCGGAGTGACCGCTTCCGCCAATGGCGCAGCGATTGGAGTTGGGACGTCGGATGGCGGATGGAGTCTGGCCATCGCGATGCCGGCGAAGCCGGCGGCGCTCGTGCTCAAGGATCGCGGATATGACCGTATCCTCGTTCTCGATCCGCGCGTGGACAATCCGCCGAAAGTTGTTCTTACATCGCCGGTGAAGGACACGACATTGAGAGCGGCGAAGCTCGTCATCGAGCTGGATGCGAGCGCGAGCGATGACATCGGACTCAATGGCGGATATTTCGAGTATCTGGTCACGACTGGCTCGGGCGAGATCTTCAGCGCGCGCACGATCACGACGCCGATCGTGAGCTTCGGCAATTCGCGAAACGGCTCTTTGAGAGCGACGCTCGACTTGTCGACACTCAAGCTCAACCAGGGTGATGTCGTTTCGATCCGTGCGATTGCGCAGGATCGAAATACTCTCACCGGTCCGGGCCTCGCAACATCGGATACACGCACTTTCAGAATTGCGCGAGCGGACGAATACGACTCGGTTGCGGTCGATCCAGCAGGCCCGCTGCCTGTAGACAGCTCCGCCATGAGCCAGCGAATGCTGATTCAGATGACGGAGAAGCTGGTCAAGGATCACAAGAAGATCGGACGGCCGGAGCTCGTTAAGCGGTCGGGTGAAATTGGCGACCTCGAGGACAGAATCAGAAAGCGGGTGCACGAGATTCTCTACGAGATCGAGGGTGGCGAAGAGGGCACTGGCGGAGCGGAAGAAGCGGGCACGCCCCCGGATCCGAGCAAGACGCTCGAGGGTGAAGAGTCAGATGATGTGCGCTCCGTTCAGAATCCAGATCTCTTCGAGGCGTATCAGGAGCTGTGGTCCGCTGTGCGGTCACTTCAAATCGCAGAGCCTGAGCCCGCGCTCCCGCACATGCGTCTCGCGCTCAAGGCGCTCGATCGTGCTCGGCTCGCGAATCGCCTTTACCTGCGCGGCATTCCTCCGAAGGTGATCGTCGATCTCGCGCGGGTGAGAATGACGGGCAAGGAAAAAGGCCTCGCCAATACGAGGACGCCGAGGACTCCGGCGGATTCGGCGAGGGTGCAGCTGGAGAAACGATTTAGTAGCGTAATAGAACTAATTCCGCGATACGCACCAAACGCCATTCGCGAGCTGACAATGCTTCAGGTGGATGGGTTGTCCACGTCACCTGCATTTGCAAGTGCGATCGGTGAAGCGATCGACGCGTTCAGGAAAGGGCGCGACGCAACACTGCCGCTGCTTCGCGCGCGGCGCGCTCTCTCTGGCGATCCAAGCGGTACGCCCGGACTCCCAACATGGTCGGGCGGCTGGTGAGCGAGTTCGTGTTCTGCACCGGCCGATACGAATCGGGTGACTGGGACAGCGCGCCGACTCTGCCCGCGAACCTGATCGATTCCATTGCGCGCTACACCGAGATATCGACTGCGCCGACCGGTGTGATTGTGCCGCTGTCGTCGGAAAGAATTCTCGATTTTCCATTCGTGTATCTCACCGGGCACTTGCCATTTCGGTTCACCGAGGCAGAACGCAGAAATGCGCGTCGCCTCGTTGACCGCGGTGGAATGGTCTTCGTCGACGATCACAACCATGACATCGGCGG
>JBDTNA010000361.1:0-3712 GCA_039933985.1 Gemmatimonadales bacterium
TCCTGATACGGTAGTTACTGTTGAAGGTGATGTGCTTCACGCGGACATCGGGCGGCCGACCGCCTGGCGCGTGACCGTGAAAGGAAACCGCCTGATGCAGCTGGCGCGTATCAGTGGCGGTCGGATCGTGGAAGTGGTTACTCGTGATGATGGCGGGCGTCTGTTATACGAGGTTCCCGGCCGACGGAAGCTCTGGCTTGGGATCACTCGGGATGAGGAGGTAGCGGCGTTTGATGCGTCGATTTGGGGTCCTTAGCATCCTCCTGATAATGGCGGGCTGCTTCCCTTACGGCTTTGCCGGAGGGGGACTGCCTTCGCACGTCCGTACGGTTGCTGTAATTCCGTTCGAGAACCTCACGTCGGCGCCTGAGATTCAGCAGGAGCTTGCGCTTGCTTTGCGGACGGAGCTTAGAAATCGGCTTGGCCTGCGCGAAGCGGCGGAGTCACGCGCGAGCGCAATCGTGCGTGGAACGATTCAGCGGTACGAGACGGACATCCCAATCGGATTCAGCGCTGCCAACAAGAACCAGACTAGCGCGAGGCGCCAACTGCAGATTTCAGTCGATATCGAGATGGTCGATCAGGTGTCTGGCAAGTCGCTCTGGCAGCGAAAGGGTCTGATCGCCGAAGGACAGTATGAGGAGCGCGGAGAAGCGACCGGGCGCAAGCAGGCGATCGAGCGGATAGTGAACGAAGTCATTCAAGGGGCGCAATCGCAGTGGTGAACCGAAAGGCACGCAACCGCCGGGGAGCAAGTCGCCTTGGCTGTCTCGTGCAGCTGATCATACTCGGAGCGATCATCTACTTCGCGGCGGTAGCCGGCGAGGAAGCGCTCGTGTATTATCGGTTCCAGGACGCGATGAAGAACGAAGCAAATTTCGCATACAAGCGAACCGATCAGCAGATCAAGGATCATCTTCGCGCATTCACCGATTCCGTTAAGCTTCCCTTGTCCGCCAAGGAAATCTTTGTCGCCCGCGAAGCCAACACGATCAAGATCTGGTCGGAGTACGACCAGGAATTCAAACTGCCGCTAAACAAGACAAAGATCGTTCACCTCAGGCCGTCAGCCGAGAAATCGTACTGATACCAAGATCGCCACACGAAAAAATCATGATGTTGGACGACGCTCGCCGCTGGCGGGGGTCTCTTTCCGGACGCCTCGTATTCACGAACGGCGTCTTCGACCTGCTGCATCCTGGTCATATCGATCTTCTTACCCGGGCGCGACTGCGCGGTGACTACATGATCGTCGGGCTGAACACCGACGACTCGGTGAGGCGGCTCAAGGGTCCGACGCGACCGGTGAGAAACGCGGCGGAGCGCGCGTATGTTCTCGCCGCGCTCGAAGCGGTGGACGCAGTGGTAATGTTTGCGGAGGACACGCCGCTCGAGCTGGTGAAAGCGATTCGCCCCGACGTCATAGTGAAGGGCGGCGATTACACCGAAGAAAGTGTCGTCGGCGCAAAGGAAGTGAAAGAGTGGGGAGGTGAGGTGGCGATCGTGCCGCTCACTCCCGGTCAATCGACAACGTCAATCATCGAGAAGCTCAGTGGCGGATAGCCCGGCAGGTCGCACCGACAGAAGAAATTCCGATACTCGAATCGTCACTCTCGAGCGCGGCGTTGCTCCGTATGCCGAGGGGTCGTGCCTCACATCGTTTGGTGCGACCAAGGTGCTTTGTACAGCGTCAGTCGAGACCGGCGTGCCTTCATGGAGGCGCGGAAGTGGACAGGGCTGGCTCACGGCCGAGTATGCGATGCTGCCGAGGGCGACGAAGACGCGTACGTCTCGCGAGCGCGCGCAGGTTGGAGGTAGAACTCAGGAGATTCAGCGGCTGATCGGCAGAAGCGTTCGCGCGATGCTCGATGATTTTGCGTTCGGTGAGTTCACGGTGAAGCTCGACTGCGATGTGCTGGTTGCCGATGGAGGCACGCGCACCGCAGCGATCACTGGCGCGGCCGTCGCGATTGTCGATGCATTCACCTGGATGGTTGAAACGGGCAAGCTGAAAGAGACACCGGTGAAGCGACGTGTTGCGGCGATCAGCGTTGGAATGATCGATGGTGAGCCCCGGCTCGATCTCGATTATCCGGAAGACGTGCGCGCTGAAGTGGACATGAATGTCGTGATGAGCTCGACGGGTGAGTTCGTTGAAGTGCAGGGAACTGGCGAGCATGGCACGTTCGATCGTGAGCAGCTCAATGCGCTGCTCGATCTGGCGGTTGCGGGAATTTCGCAGCTCGACGAAGCACAGCAGGCGGCTCTTGGCGGCTGACCTTCGCATGCTGCTCGCAACGCGCAGCAGCGGGAAGTTGAAGGAGCTGAGCGGACTTCTCTACGCCGAGGGAATTGAGGCTGTCACTCTCGATCAGGCGCGAATCGAGTACACTGTCGACGAGGAAGACATCGAGTGCTTCGACACGTTCGAGGAGAACGCGCTGGCGAAGGCCAGGTATTTCTTCAGGAAGAGCGGAATGCCGACGCTTGCTGACGATTCCGGGTTGTCCGTGAATTCGCTCGATGGAGCGCCCGGAGTATGGAGCAGGCGCTATTCGGGTCGAGATGATCTCGAGGGCCAGGATCTCGATGATGCGAACAACGCGAAGCTGCTGTCAGCGCTGACCGGCTTTCGTGATGTGAGCGCGAGTTACACGTGCGCCGCAGCGTATTTCGATGGAACGAAAGAGTTGGTCGCGCTCGGTCACACATTTGGCCGGATCGTCGTGAGCCCACGCGGCGATAATGGATTCGGCTACGATCCGTACTTCTTCTCAACCGAGTTACAGAAGACGTTTGGCGATGCGGGCATTGAGGCGAAGGCCGCAGTGAGTCATCGCGGTCGCGCATTCCGGGCGTTGTTTGCCGCGTGGCGCAACGCTGCGACGAGTGGAAAGCCCTTGCGAAGCGGCGCATGAACTTCGTTGACGAGAAGCGCCAAAAAAGCCCCACCGCATCCATGTGCGGCGGGGCTTTCTAGACTGCGGGAGCGCGAGTGCGATTACTACTTCGCGCGCGCTCCAGAAAACCGGTAACGGGCCACGACAGAGTCAGGTTTGGAAGCCAGTTTTCCCGCGCCTGTTCCTGTCGCACTGTCGCCGTGGATGTGAGCGACCCAGGTGTCGATCAGTTTCCCGCCCTTGAACGTCGGGTCTGAGTATGGCGCACTCACACCAACCGAGCTGTCTCCGGCGATCGTGTACGTGGAATTGATCACAACCTTCGAACCTTCCCTTGTGCCCTTGCACGATCCGTTGGCGCAGACCTGCGTCCAGTTCGCAATAACGGAGTCAGATCCGATGGGCATCGAGGCGCCCTTCCAAGTGCCCGCGACATCAGACTCCGTCAACGCAACTACGATCGCCGGAGGCGTCTCCGCAGCCATTGCGGCCGCGGTGTCAGCGGGAGGTGTCTCCGCTTTGGAACATGCTACTGACGCAACAAGTAACGGAAGCAACATCACGACTCGACGCATAAGGTCCTCTCGCTTGGCGGCCGGAATGAGGTTGGTAAGAGTTTCACGACGCTGAAGGAGTATGACCGCCGGGGCCGAACATACCGCGCAATTGCCGACGCTGCCAGCGGTCGAGAGTCGAAGGCCTCTTTCTCAACGGAACTTCATCGGATTTTCGGGGACGCTGGGATCGCCGAAAGGGCGGCTGGAAGTCATCGTGGGCGTGCGTTTTTGCGCAATGATTTCTGCGTTGCGCGG
>JBDTNA010000362.1:0-3711 GCA_039933985.1 Gemmatimonadales bacterium
ATTGATCCGTTCGATCAAACGACTCTGACCCCTTTGATGGAAGGACTCTGTACCCCGCTCCGCACAATCTCGGGGGCGGTAGTAATCCGGGCAGGTCGCCGGCGCGTGACATAGCCGAGCCATTCGCCCCACGACCACGCCGCGACCATCGCAAGGATCGCCGGTAACGATCGAATGAATTGGCGCATCAAGCCCAGGTCCTGGCGTGCCTTGCCGGTCATTCGCGCCATCAGCAGAAACGGGAGGGCAGGGGAAACCGCCGCGTAATACAGTCTCCGTCCAAGTCCGTCGTGAGCGATGCGCGTCGCCCCGAACAGTCGGCCGAACGCATAGCGCTCGTACACGGCGTCTCCGAATGTGACGTCGCGCTTGACCTGCACTTCGGCGCGGGGGCAAAACCACAGTGGTCCGAATCGCTCACTCAACGCGCCGTTGATGACCGTTTCGTGAAAGCCGTCGCGCCAAAGGTGGCGAACGGTTTCGAGATGGGGCATATGGTATGCGACATTGCAGACGCTTAGGGTCGGAGCGACACCTTCTCCGACTGGATTCATGTATCTGAAGAAATCGACGTAGCAGAACGCCCACATCGCCGCCGAGATTCCAGGCGTCGCCTCCACGACTCCACCGACCGCACCTCGTCCATCCCACGGCGTTCCGGCCATCGTTGCCAGCCAGTCAGGCCGGGCGACGCAGCTGTCCTCGGTCAGCACGATTCGCTGTCCCTTCGCGATGTTGAGGCCCAGAGTTGTAAGCTCGATTGGCGTATCGCACCCGCCCTTCGCAAGGAAAGTCATCGCCGGAAATTCCGCGGCGAGCGCATCGAGACCGGAAAATCTCGAATCGGCTGCAACAACTACCTCGTAGCTGTCACGAATTTCCTGAAGCTCCAGCGCCTCTAGCGATCGCCTCAGCTGTGGAATGCTGCAAATGGCAACCACGACAACCGTGATTGCTGGACCTGCATTGACCTCTGGTTCAGTCTTCGGCGATGTCATTGATTTCAGCGTTGCGATACGTCGAGTGTATCTGCCAACTTAACTTGCCGAAGAACACGACAACAAGCAGACCGAATGGGATTCGAAAGCATTGAGCATCTTCTCGCGTGCCCCGCGTGCTCCGGAGTAGTTGAACGGAGCGCATCGGAGTACCGATGCATCGAGTGCAACCGCGAATTCCCGATTCGCTATGGCATTCCCGACTTCAGGCTGCTGCCCGATCCCTACATCTCCGTCGAAGCCGAAATCGGAAAGATCGAGGGTTTCAGTGCGCCGGGGCGCTCGTTCCCGGACATGGTGCGCGCCTACTACGTCCTCACTCCTGAGAGCCCGCCGTCGCTCCACCAGCGATACATGGCGGCAATGGATGCGGCCGTCGTCCGCGGAGCCGGATTGATATCGAAGCTGCGAAACCGCTACCCTGAGTCGGGCACCTCGACGATGCTCGATCTCGGATGCGGCACAGGAGGAATGACGATTTCCGCGACGAAGACATACGAGCGAGTTGTCGGCGTCGATGTCGCCCTCCGATGGCTCGTGATGGGCAGGCAACGTCTGCATGAAGCGGGCATTGATGCGCCGCTCATTTGCGCTAACGCGGAATCGCTTCCATTTCGCTCTGAAGTATTCGACGCGGTCCTCGCAGATTCGGTGGTCGAGCACGTGCGCGACAGCGCGAAGATGCGCGACGAAGCACTGCGCGTTCTCGCGCAGTCCGGCGCGTGGTTTTTTGTCACGAACAACCGGTTCAGCATTCTTCCCGAGCCTCACGTTCGTCTCTGGGGATTCGGGCTGCTTCCGCGCGGGGTCATGGAGCGCGTCGCATGGAAAGTCCGTGCAACTCCCTACAAGGCAAGACTCCACTCACGCTCGGAACTTAGACGAATCTTTGACGACCACGGCGAGGTTATGCTTCCGTATTACGAGGAGGGCGAGCTCGGGCCGCGGAACGAACGCATCAGAAAGACGTGGGAGACTCTCAGCAGTGTTGATCTTGTTCGTCGCGTCGCCGGAGCCGTCGTTCCTCAATACTTCATCACTGGCCGTCGCGAGCCCGGGCCGACTCGCTGAGCGCTCGGCGAGCCCTCAGACCCTTCAGCTGCAATACGACTACACCAAAGGCGCTCAGAATGACAAACGCGATCACGACGGCGTTCCGCTTCTCGAGCATCTGATAGATGATGCCGTGGATCAAAGCGGCACCCGCGGCAACGTACGCCGTTCGTTGAATCTTTTTCCAGCGGGTCAAGCCCAGCGACCGAACTCCGAAATTGTTCGATATTGTGACGAGCGTCGCAAGAACGATTGCTGAGACAAGCCCGATCCAATTGCCGGCTACGAATGCCCACCCGGCAATCTTCGCGTTCGGAGGCGGAATGAAATATTTCGCGAGTGCTCCGCCCAGGTGCACCTGAAGACCGAGCGCGGTGTGTACCAGCGCGGCGATTCCAGCCGCGATGCCTACGTCACGTCGTACCGCGCTGTGAACCGGATTGTGCTTTCGGCGAAGTACGTTGAGCGGACCGAGCACCATCGACAGCGCGAGCAGGAGGAATGCGGCATACGCGGTCCCAAGGCTCCACGCCTCGACACGCTTCTGCGCATCGGCAATCGTTGCGACTGCGGCGGCGGCCGCAAGTGCGCCGGCCGCTAGCGCTACCTGCCGGACGCGAGCTCGCAGACTACTCTATTCGCGCCAGCGCGTTGTACACCGCGCCGATCGTCCGACCGATCGCATACCCGATCACGAAGAGATATCCAAAACCGATGAACGCTCCGCCGATGCTCACGCGATAACCCGGAAGAAGCTGCCCGAGCAGACCGAGGTGCGCTCCCACATCTGGTCCGCCTTTCACGACGAGCAGAATCGTCGCGAGAAAAAGACCGAGACCAAGAAGCAGTCCAACCGATATACCCCATGCTCTCGCGTTCAACCGCAAGAGCGTCTGCTTGAACGCTGCGTCCCGCGCGACGTCGGGTGTTCGCGAGTTTGTCATATGTGATCCAGGAAATCGCTTGCCTCATCCAGGTCCGCACGGCTGCGAACCATGAAGAGCGACAACGCGAGTGTGAGATTGCGGACGAAAGCGAGAAGCCATCCAGCACAGAATGCAACGGCAAAGCCCCACAGCGCACCGATCACCGCACCTATCCACGACACGGTGTATCCGGCGAAATACTGATCCAGCAGGGCGAGTCCATTCCATGGCTGCGGCACAAGCAGATCGAGAATTGTTATCCCGGCGAGCGACATCGCGCCGGCCACGCCGAGAGCCACGCCAAACGCGCGTTTGTCGATCGGCGCAAATAGGTAGCCGGTTGTGGATACCAGCTCCGGCCCAGCTTCCTCCCTCATGCTTTTCTCGAGGCTATCGGCTGAATTCATCTAGACTCCCGCTGGCACTGGATCGCCGGCTTTAGGGTCGATTCGCTGCTCTTCGTGATACTCGAGATCGGTATTCACACTCCACAGGTCGTGATGCGCGCCCAGCATGTTCTCTACCGCCAGCATCGCCGTGTACATCGAGTGGTCCTGATTGTTGTACTTGTGCATGCCGTTGCGGCCAACGGTTTGGAGATTGTTCAAAGAATCCAGATGACTGCGAATGGTGCTCACGTGGCCGCTGTAGTCGGCGTCGTAAATCGGATAAGCCTTCGGCATCCGAACTACAGTTCCGTCGACGACCTTTGCCTTCGGCGCAAGGTTGAGGTT
>JBDTNA010000363.1:0-3700 GCA_039933985.1 Gemmatimonadales bacterium
GCCTGCCTTACACGCAGGATGTCGGGGGTTCGAGTCCCTCCTCGCTCATTTTTTTTCTGGACCTGATGAATCGCGCGGGTGTACAGATGTTCACACGTTTGGAGGCTAGAACATTGAGTGCAAGGAGTCTGACTTTGCGTCCTTATCGAATTTCCGCCACGCGCGTCCTCGCAGCGCTTTTCGCGCTCCCGCTCGCCGCCTCGGCTCAGCGAACTGCTGCTCCGCCGCCTCGCGTGATGATCCCGACTTTCATGAGCGCCGAGAAGGATCTCGGTCTCCAGGCCGCCGAGGCACTTCGAAGTCGCGTCACCCGCGACACCGATGTGCGCCGGCTCATCGTCATTCCGAAAGCAGACATCAACAACACGCTGAACGCATCGGGATATTCGACGACCGAGCCACTCCAGCCGAACGACGCAAAGGCGCTCGCCGTATTGCTTCGCGCGGATGAATACATGGACGGTGTCGTCACCAAGACGCCGACCGGAGTGAAGATCGAAGCGCGGCTCGTTCTCGCACGCGATCAGAACCTCGCTCAACCACTTCCCGCAGCGGAGGCCGCAAAGCTCGACCAGGCTGCAGCGGCCGTATCGAAGTCATATCAGGCCGCACGCGAGCAGCTCGCAAACGAGAAGACGTGCTACACTCTTCTCCGCGAAGGCAAGCACAACGAAGCAGTGTCGGCGGGTCGGTCGGCATTGACCAAATATCCAAATGGCACGATCGCGATGGTGTGCATTGCGAACGCGTACCAGGAGCTCAAGCAGCCGGACTCCGTTCTTGCAATTGCCGAGCGAATCACCGCGATCGATCCAAGAAACATCAACTCGCTTCGTTTTCAGGCAGACATCTACGGAGCGCGCAAGAATACCGCCAAGCAGCTCGAAGCACTTACGCGTCTCATGGCAGCCGATCCGAGCAACGACCGCCTTCGCGAGCAGGTAATCGCGAGCCTGGTACAGGCAGGCAAGGCCGCCGATGCGATCCCAATCATTGAAGAGGCGCTTCGCACGAATCCCGGCGACCCGGGTACGCTTAGAACTGCGTGGCTCGTCTATTTCGCCGCCAATCAGTACGAAAAAGGGTTGACCATCGGCTCCGAGATGGTCAAGGCAGATACGGCCCTGGCGGATTCAGCGTATTACGTCCGCAGCGCCGCAGCAGCATCGTCGATCAGTCCGGCTCGCGCCGCGCAGATCGTCGCTGAGGGTACCGCGAAGTTCCCGAACAACGCGAATCTGCTTCTGGTTCAGGCGAACGGGCTTTCGAAAGCCGGACAGAATGCGCAGGCACTCTCAATAATGAATCGCGTGCTCGCTGTGAATCCGCGCATTGAAGGCGGATATGCTCAGAAGGCGTTGATATTCAGCAACATGAACATGCCGGACAGCGTGCTGACCACAGTCAGGGCTGGTGTGGCAGCGGGCGCCGACAAGAAGCAGCTGGCGCAGATCGCGCTCAAGACGGGAAGCGACGCGTACAAGGCGGGTAACGCTTCCAAGAAAAGAGAGGATCTCCAGCGAGCGGTGGCATTCCTGAAGCTTGCTGACGAGCTCGATTCTTCAGCAGACGCAAAGTTCCTCGCTGGCGCCTCGGCGTTCCTCATTGGACAGAGTGCGGTGACGGAGGCGCAGGGGACGAAGAGCTGCACGCTTGCGCGTCTCGCCAAGGAGTCGTTCAACACGGCGCAGGAAAACGTGCCGGCGGGACTCACGTCATACAAGGAAGCAGCGCAGCAGCTGCTGACGGCGATTCCGCAGTTCACACCGGCAGTAGACGACCAGATACGTCGCTTCTGCAAGTGACTTCAGCAGGGCCCGGCGCGTGGGACAGCAGTTATCACGCGCCGGTGCTTGCTGATGAAATAGTTGGATTGCTCGGCAACGCAAAGACGATTCTAGATTGCACCTTGGGGGGCGGCGGACACAGCGCCGCCCTTCTTTCTATCGGGGCTAACGTCACCGCGATCGATCGCGATCCGGACGCGATTCAAGTTGCTCGAGACCGGCTTGCCGCTCATGAGGCGGCAGGCCGGTTTCGCGTTATATTGGGCAACTTCGCCGAGGTAGACCGGTTGATCCCCGATACAACTCAGAAATTCGACAGCGTCCTCGCCGACCTCGGCGTTTCGTCGCATCAGGTCGACGACGCGGCGCGAGGCTTTTCATTTCGCGAAGGCGCCAGGCTGGACATGCGAATGAGTGAGTCTGAATCCGAGACCGCCGCCGATGTTCTAAATGAGACCGACGAAGCCGAGCTGGTGCGAATATTCCGTGAGTACGGAGATGAGCCGCGATCCCGCCGGCTAGCGCGCGAGGTCGTGCGGAGAAGAGAGAATCGGCCGTTCGTCACCAGTGATGATCTTGTGGGAGCTATTCGCGCAGTGCTGGGGTCGCGATCAGGCTCGAGCGATTTCGCGCGAATCTTTCAGGCGATGCGCATCGCAGTCAACGATGAGCTGCGCTCGCTCGAGACTGCATTGCCCGCGCTCAGGGATCGGCTGGCGCCTGGTGGAGTTCTCGCGGTCATCTCATACCACTCGGGCGAAGATCGTCTGGTGAAGCACGGGATGCGCGAGTGGTCGGCCGACTGCATCTGCCCGCCGCGACAGCCAATCTGCACGTGCCGCGGCCGCGCACTGGGAAAGCAGATTACGCGAAAGGCGATCACCGCAACTGAGTCCGAAATCGCTCGCAATCCACGCGCGCGAAGCGCGCATCTTCGCGCATGGCGAAGAGAGGGCTGAAGCGCGGCCGCTGGATGGTAGCCGGCGGCCTCATCGCATTTGTGCTCGTGTCGGCGGCGGTGATCGCGCGGCGGAGCTATGGTCACCGCGAAGGAATCGAGCTGACCGCGCTTCAGCGAAGAAAAGCGCAGCTCGAGAGCGAGAGAGTTCAGCTCTCGCAGGCGATCAGGCGCGGATCATCTCGCCCGGTGATAGTTCCGATTGCGGAGCGACGCCTTGGAATGCATCTGCCACTTGAATCGCAAATGGTGATAGTGAAGCGAGCAGCGAGGAACGGTGGTACGCCTTAGCCGCGTCAGCGTAATCCATCTCATCCTCGTGCTGTTCGCCGTCGCGCTGATTGGCCAGGCGGCGAAGGTGCAGATCGTTCAGGGGAAAGACTGGGCCGAGCGCGCCCGCCGGCAGCAGTTCCGCACGAGCCCGATTGTCGCGCCGCGTGGCAACATCTTCGATGCGTCGGGAAACGTTCTCGTCGAAAGCCGCGAGCTCGTGAGGTTGAATGTCGCGCCGAACGAAGTGAAGGACGCTGGATTTCTCTCGCGCCTGATGAAGGACGCTGGTTTTTCCCCTGAATGGACCAAAGCGGCAACGGACAGGAAACGAAAGTGGGTGTCGCTTCCGGGATTGCATGTCGCATCGGAGATCGGCCTGCTGATGGCGCTGAACGGAGTGCACGCGGAATCTGTGATGCAGCGCGAATACGCCAGCACCGCAGGAATTCGTCGCATTGTTGGAAGCGTCGGTGATGACGGCAGGCCAACCGGAGGCCTCGAGCTTGCGCTCGACAGCATCCTGGCCGGTGACACCGTCAGCTCCTCAGTCGCGCGCGATGTGCGCGGCCGTCGTCTCGACACGCCAGGCGAGTGGGCGACTCAATCGCGGCGCGGGAGCAATGTCACGCTGACGATCAATCGCGATCTCCAGGAGATCTGCGAGCGCGCACTGGCAAGAGCT
>JBDTNA010000364.1:0-3693 GCA_039933985.1 Gemmatimonadales bacterium
CCAGCGGCGCCGACGGGTCGGATGGTGCACCACCTCCGCTGCACGAAGCGGCAGGTCTCGAGTCTCCACCGAGGGCGAGAGTGATCCAGGTTCTCAACAAGAGCGACCTGTTGCCTCCTGAGCGTCGTAAGGACCTCGAGGGATCAGTACCCGATGCAATATTCGTTTCGGCGAGAACTGGCGACGGCGTAGATGCTTTAATGCAGAACATCGCCGGCGCGCTGCCGGAGAGCCCCTTTCTCTATCCCGACGACGACGTAAGCACACAGTCAGTGCGCTTCTTCGTCGCCGAAATGATACGCGAGACGGTGCTGGAGCAGCTGCACGATGAAGTGCCCTACAGTGTCGCGATGGGCATCGAGGAGTTCCGCGAGGGTCGATCTCCGTGGTACATTCGGGCGGTAGTCTACGTCGAGCGAGACAGCCAGAAGCGGATAATCATCGGGTCGAAAGGGACCAGGATCCGCGAGCTTGGACAGGCTGCCCGAAAAAAGATCGAGAGTTTTCTCGGTGAGAGTGTATACCTCGATATGTGGATCAAGGTGCTGCCCAATTGGCGCCGAAGCACTTCCGCGCTCGAGCGGTTCGGATATCACGTCGGAAAGGATGATCGAAAATGAGCGTTGACGCGCAGCTGCTGGAGATTCTCGTCTGCCCGAAGTGCAAGGGCGACCTCGAGTACCGTGAAGCGGAATCCAGCCTCATCTGTCATGCATGTTCGCTGCGCTACGCCGTCCGCGACGATATTCCGATCATGCTGATCGATGAGGCGACGCCGCTTTAGCGTGCGATCCATTGCCCGTCGCGCCGCGCTGATTGCGCTCGCGGCTGCAGCGACCATGCCCGCTGGCGCGGCAGCGCAGGGAAGCAGCAGCGACGGCGCGCTCTTTCTTCTTTTGCCGGTGGGCGCCCAGACTGTCGGAATGGGCCAGGCCACAGTCGCCGAGCGATTGGGGAGCGAGTCGATATGGTCGAATCCGGCGGCGATTGCGCGCGAGGAAAAGCGCGAAGCCGCGATTCATCATTCGGAGACGATAGCAGCGCGCGGCGACGTGATCACGCTCGTCGTTCCGCGAAAACATCTCGGCGCGTTCGCCGTGTCGATCAACGTTCTCGACTTCGGTAACCAGCAGATCACGGATCCGGGAGGTACGCCGATCGGTATCGTCCTGCCGCGCAACATTCTCTTTGCCGGGACTTTCGGAGCGGCGTTAGGGAAGCGGCTCGGCCTGGGCGTGACATACAAGCGGCTTCAGTATCGCGTTGATTGTTCGGGCCAGTGCGCGAATGTTTCGACATTCAGCGCGACGTCGAGTGCGGTGGATTTCGGCGCTCAATACGAAGTTCCCGGGGATTCGAGCATCCGTATCGGCGTCGCAGTTCGGAATATCGGAACGAAGCTTCAGGTGAACGATCGCGAGCAGGCTGATCCGCTGCCGACCAGAGTTGAAGCAGGACTGTCGTACCAGGTTCCATTTCTGGCCAAATACGTCTCCGATATCGGCCTCCGCATTGCGGGAGACGTGATCGGAACCGAAACAGCCGATGATGTTTCAGCTCGCGTTGGCGTCGACCTCACCTATCAAAAGAACGTTCATCTTCGCGGCGGCTACATCGCGAATGACACTGACGGAGCGAAGGCCGCAGTCGGATTCGGCCTCGGCACGGGCAGGCTGCTGTTCGATATTGCGCGAACATTCGGCGGGCTCTCGGAAGACGCGGGAAAGACTCCAACATATATCTCGCTGCGGTTCACGTTCTGATGATTCGTGGACGCAGCTCCGGTCGCCCATCCAAAGCGCGGCTCGGAATCGGTTTGATCATCGCCGCATCGACTTCTCTGCCATGTGTCGTGTTCGCGCAATCGCTGAACACAATGCGAACCGGCATCGACACGAATCGGAGCAAAGCGTCGCCGACGGTCGTCACGCTTGCATCTGCACTGATACCGGGGGCCGGCCAGGCGATCATGCATCAGCGACGAAGCCTCGCCTATCTGTTTCTCGAGGCGGCCGGAGTCGGATTCTATGTTCGCGAGAATCGCGACGGTACGCAGCAGCGCGACCGTTACCGTGACATCTCGCTCACCGTGGCTCGAGCTGCCTATTCTCCAAATGGCCGAACCGGTGACTGGGACTACTACGAGCGGATGGAGAAGTACGAGGCCAGCGGAGCCTTCGACGCGGTCGCGGGCGGGGCCATAGATCCCGAAGCCGACCCCGCGACTTACAACGGATCGGTCTGGCTGCTCGCACGGCAGACTTTCTGGCGCGATGCGAATACCCCACCGGCTCCAACGACGGGGGAATATCTCGCCGCGCTCAGCTTCTACACCGATCGCGCTGTAACTCAGGAGTTTCGCTGGTCGTGGCTGGGCGCACCGGACGCGTTTCAGCAATACCGCTCAGCGATCGTGAAGAGCAATTCCTCTTTCCGAAGCGCGGAAAAAACCGTGAGCCTCATCATCGCCAATCATTTTCTGAGCGCCGTCGATGCGTACGTGTCTGTTCATGCGCGCATTCGCCGGTCGTCTGATGGATCGACAACGCTAACCGCCAGCATTCCGTTCTAGATGAAATACCTGTACGCGTTGTTGATTTTCGTTCCTGCCGCGATCGCCGCGGAGCTGATGCACGCTTCGCCGATCGTGATTTTCCTGTTGAGCGCGGCTGCAATCGTGCCGCTGTCCGGAATCCTCGGCACCGCGACTGAAGAGCTCGCCGGCCACACTGGATCGACCGTCGGCGGTCTCATCAATGCGACCCTTGGCAACTTCGCCGAGTTGGTGATCGCTGCGCTGGCACTGAACGCGGGCCTGATCGACTTGGTGAAAGCCTCGATCACCGGTTCGATACTTGGCAATCTTCTGCTGGTGCTCGGGGCAGCTCAGCTTGCGGGAGGATTGAAGTACAAAGTCCAGAACATGAATCGCAATCTCACGGGCATGAGCTCGACCTTGCTCGTCGTCGCGGTGCTGGGGCTCGTCACGCCGGCGGTGTTTCACGCGGTCCATCCCGACCCGCTACGTCGCGCGACAGTTAACATGTCGATCTGGGTCGCAGGGCTGCTCATCTTTGCGTACGCCCTGTCGCTCGTGTTCTCGATGATCAGTCATCGCTCGATGTTCTCCGAGGGCGGCGACGTCGCGCACCATGAAGCTCCGCCGCACTGGTCGCTGAAGAAGGCAATCATTGTTCTGGTCATCACGGCTGCAACCATCGGTGTCCTCTCCGAATTTCTGGTGGGATCGACCGAAGAAGCAGTGAAGTCACTCGGCCTTTCGCAAATATTTGTCGGATTGATACTAATTCCGATTATCGGCAACGCCGCCGAGCACAGCTCCGCAGTTCTCATGGCGATGAAGAACCGAATGGACCTTGCCGTCTCGATTTCCGTCGGATCTGCGATCCAGGTGGCGCTCCTGATCGGTCCGCTTCTCGTTCTGCTCGGCTGGGTACTCGGCAAGCCGATGGACCTCGCTTTCACGATGATGGAAGTCGTCAGCGTTGCGGTTGCGGTGGGTATTGCGTCTAGTGTGATGCAGGATTCCGAGTCGAACTGGCTCGAGGGCGCATTTCTGCTCGTGGCGTACGCGGTGATCGGCGTAGCATTCTACTTCTATTGAAAATCCAAAGAGCTCGCGGCGGATGAGCCCGACGATGTCGGCACCGGCAATGGTCCTTTTCACCCCCG
>JBDTNA010000365.1:0-3688 GCA_039933985.1 Gemmatimonadales bacterium
CGCGACATGGAGCCTGCAGCCACACGCGCGGGTATTCTCGCGAGTGGCATCACCGGCGAATGGCCGATCGTGTTGGCGCGCGTCAGCTCTACTGAAAATGCGCATGTGATCGGCGCGCTTCTAACGATGCATCGCTACTGGCGGTCGAAAGGACTCTCCGCTGACCTGGTGTTTCTTTGCGAGACGCCCGGCCAACAGCTGCGGGACGACCTCGTCTCGATGGTTCAGGCGGCCAATGAGATCGATGTGCTCGATCAACCCACGGGCGTATTCGTACGAAACGCGGAATCGCTTGGGAGACTGAACGTCGATCTGCTGGAGTCGATCGCGCGACTCCGACTTGACGTCAGCCACGATTCTCTCGAGGGAATCGCCCGTGTCTGATCAACTCGCTCAACTCGCGTTCTTCAACGGACTCGGCGGCTTCAACGCCCAAGGCGAGTATGAGATACGGCTCGAAGGCGATGAGCTTCCGCCGGCACCGTGGATCAACGTTGTCGCGAACCCATCGGGCGGCTTTCTCGCGAGTGAAACCGGGGCGGGGCCAACGTGGGCTGTGAACAGCAGTTTTTTCCGTTTGACGCCGTGGGAGAATGATCCCGTCTCCGATTCAATCGGCGACTGCATCTATCTTCGCGACGAAGAAAGCGGTGAGCTGTGGAGCGCAACACCGGCGCCGATTCGCGAAGCAACGCCATACACAACTCGCCATGGCGCCGGGTACTCGGTCTTCGAGCATGAGCATGACGGAATCGTAACGAAGCTTCGCGCGGGAGTTCCGGAATCTGGTCCGGTGAAGATTCAGGTCCTGTCGATCAGGAACTCGAGCGGTCGTCCGCGCCATATCTCGGTCACGAGCTACGTCGAGTGGATACTGGGAACTGATCGCGAAAAATCTCTCGGGCACATTCGCACCGAGATGATCCCCGACCGCGGTGTGATGCTCGCGTCGAATACGTTCGAAGACGAGCTGGCGAATCAGGTCGCGTTTTCGGCGTCGAGTGAATCACTGACCGGGTTTACTTCTGCCCGCAGTGAATTCATTGGCCGGAACGGATCCCTCGCGGATCCGGCGGCGATGAATGGTACGCTCGGTAAGACGATCGAGCCGGCCGGCGATCCCGCTGCAGTACTTCAATCGCGAATCGACCTCGCTCCGGGCGAAGCACGTGAAATCGTGATTCTCCTCGGCGTGGGCGACGGCAGGAATGACGCGCTCGCGATGGTTCAGAAGTACAACTCGCCCGGGCTCGCGAACGAAGCGATCGATCGATTCGTCGCGGCGTGGAGGAATCGTCTCGACACCGTACGCGTGACGACGCCAGAGCCGACGCTCGATCTCATCCTCAATCAATGGGCGCTGTACCAGGCGCTCTCGTGCCGTATGTGGGGAAGGATCGCTCTCTATCAGTCGAGCGGGGCGTATGGATTCAGGGATCAGCTGCAGGACGTCACCGCATTCGTCTACGCCGAGCCGCAGCTCGCGCGCGAGCACATTCTCCATGCCTCGTCGAGACAGTTCGAGGAGGGAGACGTTCAACACTGGTGGCATCCGCACAGTGGTCGCGGCATTCGCACGCATTTCGCCGACGATCTCATCTGGCTGCCGTTTGTGGTCAATCACTACATACGGGTAACCGGGGACGCATCCATTCTCGACGAGATGACCGGCTATGTGAAATCGCGGCAGCTGTCACTGGAAGAAGACGAGCTCTACGACATTCCTGACATTTCGGAGCGCACGGCTTCTCTCTACGATCACTGCGTGCAGGCGCTGCAACGTGCGTCAACGAAAGGACAACACGGACTTCCGCTCATCGGACGGGGTGACTGGAATGACGGAATGAATCGCGTCGGGCTCGGTGGAAAGGGTGAGAGCGTGTGGCTTGCGTGGTTTCTCTACATCACGCTTCGAGAGTTCGCGGAGCATTCGCTCAGGCGCGGAGAAGATGGCGTTGCGGACAAGTTCGTCGCCGTTGCCGATGCCTACAGGGAAGCAGTGGAGTCGACATCGTGGGACGGCGCATGGTACCGCCGGGCCTATTACGACGACGGTGCTCCACTCGGCTCGAGTGACGACACCGAATGCCGAATCGATTCCATCGCACAGAGCTGGAGTGTTATCTCAGGCGCCGGGAATCCCGAGCGATCACGCACAGCGATGCAATCATTCAACGAGCATCTCGTTCGCGAGGATGCGCGACTTCTCATGCTGCTCACTCCAGCATTCGATCGAGGTTCACACGATCCCGGTTACATCCAGGGATACCTGCCGGGAGTGCGTGAGAACGGAGCGCAATACACTCATGCTGCGATCTGGTCGGTACTTGCGACGGCAATGATGGGCGATGGAGATCGCGCGCTCGAGCTCTATCAGATGATCAATCCGATCACGCACGCGCTGACACCGGATGCTGTTGCGACATACAAAGTCGAACCGTACGTCGTTGCAGCCGATGTATATACGTCTGAAGGTCACCTCGGACGCGGTGGGTGGACGTGGTACACGGGCTCAGCGAGCTGGCTCTACCGCGTTGGTCTTGAAGCGATACTCGGGTTCACCAAGCGGGGTGACACGCTTGTCATTGATCCGTGCATTCCGTCAGCGTGGCCGGGATTCGCGCTGGAGTATCGCCATGGCACTACGGTGTATTCGGTGACCGTGCGGAATCCGCTCGGCGTGCAGCGCGGCGTGGATTCGATGACGGTCGATGGCGCCGCGATCGACGGGCCGGTTGAGCTAACGGACGACGGACGTCGTCGCGAGATCGTGGTTACGCTGGGTTAGCGAATCGAAAACGCCGCCGCATCATCGTTTTTCACCCGCTCTGACCCTTTGAAACTTTCAAAGGGTCAGACTCTTTGAAACGCGGCTACTTCTCGGCCATGAACGGATATCGAAAGTCCGTCGGCGGCGAGAACGTTTCCTTGATGTTTCTCGCGCTCACCCACCGAGTGAGGTTCAGCTTCGACCCCGCCTTGTCGTTCGTGCCCGATCCTCTCGCTCCACCGAACGGCTGCTGGCCGACGACGGCTCCTGTCGGCTTGTCGTTCACGTAGAAGTTGCCGGCTGCATTCCGCAGCGCGGCTGCAGCAGTGCGAACGGCCGACCGGTCGCGGGAGAACACTGCACCCGTCAACGCATACGGCGACGTCTGGTCCACGATCGCGAGCGTCTCTTCCCACTTCGCATCCGGATAAACGTGCGCGGTTACAACAGGACCGAAGATCTCCTCGCAAAGGAGTTTGTAACCGGGATCCTGAGTCTCGATCAGCGTCGGTTCGATGAAGTAACCCTCATCACCTTTCACTCCACCGCCCGCGATGATCTTTGCGTTGGAGCGTCCGTGGGTGACGTACTCGCTGATCTTTTCGAACGCGCGACGATCGATGACGGCTCCCATGAAATTCCGGAAATCAGTCGGATCTCCCATCTTGATCTCCTTCATGATCGCAACTGTGCGATCGCGCACTTCGGGCCACAGCGACTGCGGCACATACACGCGGCTCGCGGCCGAGCATTTCTGTCCCTGGTACTCGAATCCGCCTCTGGCTATAGCGACTGAGAGAGCGACGGGATCGGCGGACGAATGCGCAACTATGAAATCCTTTCCACCGGTCTCGCCGACAATTCGCGGATACGAGCGATAGTTCGACATGCTCGCACCGATCGTCTTCCACATGTTGT
>JBDTNA010000366.1:0-3670 GCA_039933985.1 Gemmatimonadales bacterium
AGTGTCGCGTGAGAGACCGGATCCGCCGTCGACCTTGTTGGTCGAACATGCAGTCGATAGGAAAGTCGCGACAACGAGAAGCTGACACGCACGCTGCATGGTTCCCTCCGTCGGGAGTGGGTATGCTTGAAACTGAGGGTCGTGCACGGAATGCACCAGATGGATCTTCGGCTACATGCGACCACAAACAAAACGGGCCCGGGTTTCCCCGGGCCCGCTTTGTTTTGTTTCAGTCAACCGAGCGTCAGGGCGTGCACGCCGGATTGACCGTCAGCTGACGAGCGTTCAGCTCGGGGCGTGAAATCGGAAACGCCGCATTGTATGGATCCGTCGCCGTTTCCTTGCGCATGCTGGTGAGCAGCCCATACTCGCGGAGATCGACCCACGTCTGCGGGCCTTCCATGAGCAGCGAATAGCGCTTCTCGTAGACTACCGCGGCAATCGCGGCAGCCTTGGTCGCGAAAGTCGCATACGGAGCGAGTCCGTACACCGTGCGAACCGAGTTGATGTCCGCAGTTGCCGCAACAAAGTTGCCGGTTTCGATATACGCCTGCGCGCGAAGCAGAACGAGCTCCTCGTCTCTCAGAATTCCGAGAGGACGCTCCTGATTCGACGTGTTGGCCCCGCAGAATGCGCAGGTGATGTTCGTCGAGTTGAGTAGTCCCTGTGAACCGGCAGCAATAGTACCTGCAGAGATGATCTTGGAGCCACGGGTGTCTCCCACCTCAAGTCCGGTCTTTACGAGCGTGTTCAGACGAAGGCGGGTATCCGAGACGTTGTTCGGTGTAGCTTCCGAGCCACCGATTACGAAGTGGTAATACGGACCGAAGGAGAACGTCGAGGATGGAACGGCACCTGCTGCTGCGCCGCCCAGTGCGAAAGTAAGCTCGGTAATCGCGTCAGCCGCACGTGCAGCGCTGGGCGCTTTGCGGTCGATTGCGCGAAGCACATCGACCTTGCCCTTCACCGCGCGATTGAACTTCTGGATGTTGGCAACCGTGCTGTAGTTCCGTCCGTGAGTTGTGAAGCCCGACGGAAGAACAAATGGCAGCGACGCCGCACCCGCCGCGGTCAGGTCGGTGTTGGCCTCGTCGAGAAGCGTCCCGATAAAGTTGAGTACCGGTGTCTTGCAGCTCACCGCGGTCAAGACGTCGTTATCCACCGCATCCTGGATCGGAATGCCGACCGTGTCGCGAAGCTCGATCAGCCTCATGTAGTCGAGTCCCTGGATCGTCTTGATGAAGCCCTTGGTCGCATTGCCTTCGGCTGGCGTGAACGCACCATCCGCAGCACCCGGCAATGCATTGAGCAGACTGTTCGCCGCGCGGATCGCCGTGTAAAAACCAGCGAATCCACCGCCGCCGGCGAAGCTGCCCGGATCAGGATTAGTTGCGAGTGTTTCGCCGACGTAGCGCGGCTCCGAAGCATCGAGACGGATCGCGGTGCGGCCCATGATCGAAGCGAGAATCATATACGTCGGTGTGCCGACGACGCCCGAGCGATCCTGAGCGAGCACCCCCGTGGCGAGCGTCTGAAGCGTGCTGCGGAGAAGCGGCTGCCCCGTGAGCGATTCGATACGCGGCGAATCCAGAGGAAGCGTTCCCGTGGTGTCTTTGCAACCAGCGAGGGCAACAGAGCCCAGCGCGATTGCGAGAGTTGTGTATTTCATCATGTGAAGTATTGAGCTCGCCTAGAAGGTTGCGTTGATGGACAGGAAGAACGTGCGCGAAGGCGGGTAGGGCGTTACGTCCTGGATACGGCCAAGGGCTCCGTTTCCGAAGTTCGAGACCTCAGGATCAAGACCCGTGTAGTCGGTCCAGGTCTTGAGGTTGCGGCCGGTGAGCTCGAGTCTCGCCGACTGCGCCTTTCCGTTCATCAGCCTGCTGACCAGTGAGCCAGGAAGCTCGTAGGCCACGCGAATCTCGCGGAGCTTCACGAAAGCGGTGCTCTCGACATAAACCGCCTTGGCAGCGGCAAAGTCCTTGAGGCGCTGGGAACCAACTGCCTCGTCGGCCAGAAGTCCACCGTCGAAATAGTTGTTCGTCAGGTTCACGCCCTTGCCGCCCTTGCGCCAGTCGACGAGCGACGAGAAGTGCAACGGGCCAAAGCCGAAGTCGTTGTTGAACCCCATCGTGAAGTCGGGCAGTGCATCGCCGACGAACTCGAGGACACGATCAGGGGCCGCGCACGTTCCTGCTGCGCTGAGCGCCTTGCAGCTGTTCACCGCCTGAATGACTGACGGCGACTGTCCTTCGGCGATGAAGCCGTTGCCGAAGCGCGATCCGAACGAGCCCGGTCCAGAGATGAATCCCGGTACCGGCAGCTTCGTGACCTTGCCCTTGACGCGCGAGAACGTGGTCGACGAGACCCAGTCGAAATTGCCAGACCGAATCGGCGTGACGCCAAGCTCGACTTCTGTTCCGTTGTTGACAATCTGGCCGCCGTTGATCCACTGAGTCGTGAATCCGGTCGACGGAGCGAGCGAGGTCGTGAGAAGAAGGTCGTCGATCGTCTTGCGGAACTGCGTTCCGCTGAGCGTCAGCCGACCATTGAACGCCTGAACGTCAAATCCACCTTCGACTTCAGTTGCAGTCTCGGGCTTGATGTTCGATTCGCCGCGAACGGTCGATGCGCGCAGTCCACCGCGGCCTTCGTCGAACAGCTGCGTCAACAGCGTGAACTTGCCGGCGGTCGGCTGGTTACCGGCCTTTCCGAACGCAAGGCGAACCTTGAGCTCGTTGATCTTCGGGATGATCTCCGGGATACGATAGGAAGCCGATGCCTTCGGGTACGTATAGAACTTGTTCGTGTTGCCGTTGTTGCTGGTGCGCTCGGCGTTGACGGCACCGGTGAGCAGGAGGCGCTCATTCAACAGAAGCAGCTCTTCCTGACCGAAAATGCTGAACTCCTTGGCGATGTCCTGAGTCTGCAGGACGAACTGCTGCACGGCTGCACCGACCGACGTGACGCCCGGGAAAACTCCGCGGCCGATCGCGTTCAGCAGGTTGCTCTGACGGCGGGACTGACCGAATCCGGTCGATGTCGTGGCCGTGAAAGCACGGCTCGTGTAGCGATGCGCAAGCGATCCGCCGAGGTTCGCGCTGACGACGTTGCCTTCGTTGACAACCAGCGTTCCCGGGTTGGCGTTGATCTGCTCGATGAAGAGGTCGGCGGGCGAAACGATCTTCGACTCGTCGTTGAATGCATCGACTCCACCAAGCATCTGGAAGTCGAGCGTCTGCTTCTCGTTGCTCAGGATGTTGTACGAACCCTGAAGGCTCCCGATGAGACGGTAGACGTTCTCAGGCGTCTTGATGCGATCCGCGTTCTGGAACGGATTGTTGTTGCCGACGTCACCCGACGGGTTTCTCGGGAACGTTCCGTCCGCGCGCTGTCTGAGATCGACGAACGACGGAGTGAGCGAGAAAGTCGTGTAGGGGTTGATACCTGTGTTGTCGTTTCCGCTGACGCCGCGCTGTGTGAGCGAGTGCAACAGCTGCGAGGTGGCACGAACGTTCATCCGGCTGCCGAACTGGTGGCCGAGGTTGATTCGGAGCGACTGTTCCTGCTTGTAATCGTTCAGGGCGAGTCCGTTGTCCTTCGACGCAAGACCGCTGATGAAGAAGTTCGTTCCGGCGGAGTTTCCACGCATTGACATGAGAGTCTGGTA